>CAVKDD010000011.1:0-12664 GCA_963654845.1 Acutalibacteraceae bacterium
CCTGATTTGTTTCGTGTTTTATAATTTTAATTTGAGGATATTTTTCTTTATTTTTCTCTAAAATTTCTAAAGTATTGTCAGTGGAAGCATCATCTACCGCAATAATTTCGTAAGGAAAATCCACATCTTGCATAAAAATAGAATCTAATGCAACCTGTAAAGTCTTCTCAACATTGTATAACGGCATTATTATAGATAAAATTGTACCTTCCACTATTTATTTCCCTCTCTATTCTCAAAATTCACTTCACTTGGAGCAACAAATAAAAAAGGTGAATAAATTAGCCATTTCGCCCACCTTTATAAATCACATTGTCTGCAACATCTTTTGTAACTACCGTACCTGCTCCGACCAAAGCACCTTCACCAATCGTTACTCCGGGCAAAATCGTAGCATTCGCCCCAATAGATGCACCTTTTTTAATTACTATCGGTTCTAACTTGAAATTTTTATTCTTTGATTTTGGATATCTGTCGTTGCAAAAAGTAGCATTCGGTCCGATAAACACATCATCCTCAACGGTTATCCCGTCATACAAGTAAACTCCGTTTTTAACGGTAACATTGTTCCCGATAACAACCTCATTTTCTATAAAACAATGTGAACAAATATTGCAATTATCACCTATTTTTGCCTCGGGTAACACTACGCAATACTGCCAAATATTCGTATTTTCACCAATATTTTTACTTTGAACATCTGATAATTGATGTATCATTCTCCGTTTACCTCATTCAAAAATTCGTCATAATTTCTAATGTATTCTTTTTCATCATAATATTTACTTGCCAAAACCATAAGTTTACATCCGTAAGAAAAATGCCTCATCTCTCGCCACATATTAGGTCCGATGTAAAGCCCTTTATCAGGACGATTTAGCCAAACGGTTTCCCTTGTCTTGCCGTCATCCAGCACAAATTGACACGCCCCGTCCAACGCAACTATAATCTGTTCCAAATTCCTGTGTGCGTGCTTTCCTCTCTCTTGATCAGGTGCAGTGTCATATATCCAATAAACTCGTTTAATTTCAAAAGGAATATTTTTGTTGTTTTCAAGTGAGATTAATTTTCCTCGTTCATCCCCAAAAACCTTCATATCAAGTATTTTATAATTCAACTCTTTTCTTCCTTTCAAATTCCTACAAAATATTCTTTTCCCTAAATATTTTAACTTAACATAATGTACATTATGTTGAATAATTATAAAACTATCCTAGCATAAAAAGATTTTTTGGATAGAGAATTTAACATTTTGTATAATTTGTATAGTTGGATGTGGAATTATTATTAATTTCAGAAAGTTCGGAAGTTGATTAATTTTCTGGATTGCCACGACAGCGTTAGCAAAGCAACAAACCACCTCAAAAGTCACCCTGAACTCGTTTCAGGGTCTCTTCATGGCAAGGTATAACAAGGGGTTTGGGGCTTTATTATTTGTTTTATTTTGATTATGGAAGAGATGCTGAATCAAGTTCAGCATGACTTTTTGATAGGCTTACCCAATAGTTCGTCATTCTGAAAACTTAGAAAATTTTTGCGATTAAAAAGAGCAAATAAATTTTCTTGTTATTCAGAATCTGTTAGATGAAATTACGCCGTCGGCGTGGCAACGCCGACCTACTCTCCAAACAATTAAAATAATGTTGTTGGCATAGCAATGCCAACCTACTTTTCAAGGGGCTTATCCTCAGACAGTGCCTATCTTTCAGCACGTTGGGCAAGTACGCCAACCGACATTTTGAGTAAAATTTGTCAGCAGAAAACATTATTTTACAAGAAATTTCTCAACAAAAAAGGTGTGATTTATAAAAACCACACCTTTCTAAAACTCAAAAATATCTCTACACTTCGCCGAGACTATCAATCTTATACAAGCAACCGATTTCTTCGCACGCCAAGACCGTAATATTATTGACATACAAAGACAACAGTGTGAAAAATATTTGTCTGTAATCCATTGGAACAATCAATTTCGGATTATGAATATTCAATTTTTTCGCTTTTTTAACGATTTTTGTCGCAAGTTTTTCCGCCAAAGCACCATCAATTTTTATCAACGAATCTTCGCTTTCATCGCAACTCAAGACAATCTCCGAATAAGTTTTGTCAGACAATTCAAAAGCACTGATAGATTCGCCGTCTTCATTTACATAATTCTTACAAATTTGTCTTGAAAGTGACAATCTGACTTTATTCAAAATATCAGCCTTGCTACCTTCTTCCGCAAAATCGTTAATCTTTTCAAAAATATAAGTAATATTTCTTACCGAAACCCTTTCCTTGATTAAACTCGTCAAAAGATACTTGATATCAGAATAAGTCAACAAATCAGGAATAATGTTTTCAATCAGAAAATCGTTTTCTTTTTCTACGACTTCCAAATATTTGTCGATATCCTCGTAATCCAACAAATCATCAACGTATTTCACCGCAACGTATTCCAACGCTTTTGCGATATACTCGGACGCCGTAACGCCGTGTTGCCAAAAGTCTTTTGCCTTATCTTTTTCAATCCAAATAACCTTTCTATCCGTAATTGCATCCACCGCATTAACGGAATTTTTAATTTTATGTTCGGTATGAATATCGTCAGCATAGAACATCAACGAATTTGGCACAACTCCTGCCGTGAAAACTTCCATTCCTCTAATTCTGATACTAAATTCGCAAGGATTTAGGTTTTCATCATCTTTGAAGACAACTTTTGGAATTACATAACCGTATTTTTCTGTCATGTGAAGTCTTGATTTTACGGTTTCCGCAATCAATTCTTCGCCACACGCATTATCTCTATCGGAATCAATCAACCCCAACAACTCTTCACTCAAATAAATTGTCAATTTTTCCTCGTGAAGTTTTGAGTACATCAAATCAGGCGAAGTTGCTTTATTTAGTTGAACCTTCAAGTCATCAAGTTCTTTAATTCCCGCAGAAATTTTATCGTTCAATTTTTTACGGGAAACAGATGCGGGAGCTTCGCCTTCAATTTCAGCCTTAATTTTGTTTATAGTTTCTTTTTGGTGTCTGATTTTTGATTGAATTTCCAAACATTTTTCATATTCTGTCATTTTTGGAGAAAGCATTTTTTCCATTTGGCTTTTAAAATCAGAAATATTAATTATGTCAGAATCGGAAGTTCCGTCAGACTTCGCCTCACGCATAAATATGCAATTTAATTGTCCGCCCGTTTCTTCATCCTCGATATCGTGCATACTGTAAAGTTCCCAACCGTTCATAGACATTTCGTTGAGAAGATTTTGCAAATCCTGAGCATCTTCTGCCGAACAAGTTTTAATTACATATTCCATTCTACTTTTTCTAAACATAATTTTATCCTTTTAGTATTTTAATTGCTTCAATCGCAGTTTTAATCGCTTTTTCGGTATCGTGAACCACAGGATTTTCCAAACCTGCTTTTTCTCGTTCTTGGTTTGCAACGGTCAAAAAGACCGAACCTACACGAACTCCCAAATAACTTGCAACAACAAACAGTGCCGCCGATTCCATTTCAGACGCCAAACAGCCTAATCTTTTCCACGCTTCCCACTTGTTTGTCAATTCATAACTTACGGGTTTAGTTTCAGGAGAGTGTTGACCGTAAAAAGAATCTTTACATTGAACAACGCCCGTATGATAGGTATAATCAAGATTTTTTGCCGCTTGAACAAGAGCATTTGTAACCTCAAGATTAGCAACCGCAGGAAATTCAATCGGAGCGTACTCTCTACTTGTTCCTTCCATTCTGATTGCACCTGTTGCAACGACAACATCGCCACCTTTAACATCAATAGACATTCCGCCACAAGTTCCGACACGAATAAAGTTTTTTGCACCGACTTTTACAAGTTCTTCCAACGCAATCGCCGCAGAAGGTCCGCCGATACCCGTTGAGGTAACACTAACCTTAACCCCGTCCAAATATCCCGTATATGTGACAAATTCACGTCTGTCCGCAACAAGTTTTGCATCATCAAAATATTGAGCAATTTTTTCACAACGTTTCGGGTCACCCGGAAGAATAACAAATTCCCCGACATCACCTTCTCTTAGCCCGATATGATACTGAGTTCCGTCACTTGAATATTTCATAACTCTCCTTTATCAAAATAAAAAAGTAATGGGCAAGAAAAACTCCTCACCCGTTTTACTTTATTAATTAATTATAACTTATTGTCCGTTCAATTTTTGAATAACCAAATCGGTAATATCAACACCGCCGACAAAAACAACTTCATCAGACAATACGGCATCTAACTTTTGAGAAACCATAACTGTTCTTGCGGCATTTTGAATTTGGTTCAAAATTTGAGTTTGTCTGTCGTTTTGAAGTTTATAGATAGCTTCTTGTTTTGCTTTCAATTCGTTTGCGGTTTGGTTTTCAAAGTTTTGTTTTTTCAAAGGTGTATCCAAAGCTTTGTATTGTCTTTCCTTGTCAACCATGAATTGTTGCAATTCAAGAGTTTTAGCATCAATTTCTTTCACTGCTTGTTTTGCGGCAGGATAAGTTTCCAAAACTTTTTGGTAATTCAAATAACCGACTTCGGCATTTGCTTGAGTAGAAAGACCCAAAGTCAAACCGGCTGCGATTAATAAAGCCATTCTTTTTATATTTTTCATAAATCCTCCTATTTCATTTTATTAGTATAATAAATCACCTACACCAAACGTGAAGTAACCCTTCTTAGAGCCGTTACTACCCGGATTGGTAAGCGGAATACCATAGTCGATAGACAAAGGTCCCATACCCGGAACAAATACCTTCAAGCCGACACCGACTGAAACCGCTTCCATAGGTCTGTCATACAATTTGTTGGACAATGTGCCGTCAAATACTTTACCTGCATCAGCCCAAAGTGTGAATCTGATATTATTTAAGAAGGCAATTCTTGTTCTATCCAAGAACGGGATAGGCGTTGCGAACTCGGCAGAACCCATGATGAAAGCGTTACCTGTACCAACACCGCTCATCTTGAAACCTCTGACCGTGTAAGGACCACCTAAACGATATGACATAACTTCAGGTATATCCCCGTGAATTGTACCGCCACCTTTAGCCGTGAAGGACAAAGACGATTTCTTTGCAATCGGAATATATTGTTTAATCATACCGGTCAACTTGCCGTTAGTCTTGTCAAAACCGTTCATACCGAAGTTTTCATCAAAACGTAAACTTGCCATAGTACCGTGTCTTGTAACAGTCGCAGAATCTCTCGTATCATAGATAATTGCAGGACTTAAAGACAAGAATAATCCGCCTTCCAACTGTTCGGCACGGCGAGAAATCGGAATGTTATATTTGTTATACATACCCAAAATTCCGTTTGCATCACCTTCACGAACATCGATATTTTCCAAACCTAAACTAAATGATGCCGATGCGTGTCTGTTCTTTTTCAAACGGTGGGAAAGAGTAGCTTCTGCACCATAACGTCTTTCAACCGCCAACGGAACCTGATAAGAACCGAAATCACGGAAGAACAATCTACTGTTCAATGACGTATCGGAATTTAAGAAATACGGTTTGAAGTAGCTTAATTCAGCCTGAATATTCATGTGGTCTTTTACGGATGAATCGTTCAGAATTACACCTGTACCAACCAAGCCTGTCAAAGATAATCTTTCACATCTGCCACGGAAGTTATTTTCGGAAATTCCCATAGACCCGAACAAACCTGTAACCGTATCAAGACCACCACCGACAGAAATACTTGCGGTTCTTTGCTCTTGAATTTTTATTGTAATATCGTAAGCATCAGGTACTTCTTCACTCGGTTCAATCTCTCTTGTTACATCTTTGAACGCTTGGGTAGCATACAATCTGACCAAATCCTCTTTGATAAGGTTTTCGTTATAAATCATGCCTGGTTCCGTCAAAACGTTACGAGCGATAACGTAATCTTTCGTTTTTTCGTTACCTTCAATCATGATTTTGTCGATAATACCTTCTTTGATTGAGATATTAATTGTACCGTCAGGGTCATCCGTCAAAGACGAAACTCTTGCAAGGATATAGCCTTTTGAGTTGTACAATTCTTGAATTTGGGCAATCGCATTATTTAGTTGGGTAATATTTTGCGGCTTACCTTTCATATCGGAAAGTATAGCCAAGATATCTTCAATCGGAATTACGGTATTACCTTCGACAGTGAAATCTTTTACAGGTAAATTTTCTTCCACAACAATTTTTACGGTAACCGTTCCGTCATCATTTTTAGAAGGAATAGCCTTCATTTTTTGCGTGAAATAACCCGTATCATAAAGAGCTTTCAAATCAGATTGAAGCATCTCACGGGAATAATTCCCGCCTTCTTTCATTTGCATTTTTTCCGTAAGCTCTTGACTTGACACGGAATTTAGACCATAAAACTCAATCTTTTTAATTTTTCTGTTTTCTTTATCCGAAGAATCGGCAGAAATTTGGGAGCCTGAAAAATCTGTCGGATATTGACCATTATTTATTTTAGGTGTTGAAGAGTCTGAGTAATTTGTATATTTATCAAAAACAGTGTCGGCATAGTCTTTGTTTTGCTGAATGGCGTCTTCCGACAGACCCATTCCGCCCCAAACATCATCTACCGCCAAACCTGTAGTTTGTACCGCTACGGCAAGCATTGCTGCTATCACTATTCTTTTTGTTATTGTTCTGAAATTCAAAAACTTTTCCCTTATCTAAACAAAGCTCCCAACGCCCACCAAAATTGTACCATAAATTTTAAAAAATGTACAAATTATTAACAACTATTTACTAACTGTTACTTTATAGATTTTATTTTTATTAATTCCATACAATTCAGACAAAATAATTGAAATATCTTTTGCACTAAAACCTTTCTCCTGCAAGACTTTTATCTTGTCAGAAAATTCGTCCGCATCCGAAGTTTTCTCATCACGGAAAATCAAACAAACAAATTCGCCTTTTGAAACATTGTTTTTCAAATGTTCAATAACTTTTTCAATCTCGTCAACTACAACCTCTTCAAACACTTTGGTCAATTCCCTGCCAAACGCAACTTTTGCCTTCGGACGAACATTTTTTATATATTCCAGTGTTTTGACAATTCGATTTGGCGACTCATAAAACACAAAGTCGTTAAATTTATGTTTTGCGGCAATTTCTTCAATTTTTTGTTGAGTTTTCGGCAAAAATCCGACAAAAGTAAATTCTTCATCCTCTCGTGAAATCTGTGACAAAAAAGTAACAACCGCATTCGCCCCAGGTAGGGAAGTTATTGAAAAACCGTTGTTGCGAAGTTCTTTAACCAAAACACTTCCTGGGTCACAAATCAACGGAGTTCCCGCATCAGACACAAGTGCCATTTTCTTACCTGATTTCAAGATATCTATAATTTGATTTACACGTTCCCGCTCATTGTACTTATGATAAGACACGCATTTTGTCTTTATATCAAAATGGTTTAGGAGTTTTTGGGTAACCCGACTATCCTCACACGCAATCATATCAACACTTTTAAGAACATCCAAAGCTCTTAACGTTATATCACCCAAATTTCCAATCGGGGTTGGAACTACATAAAAATCAAATTCTTTCATAACTCGATATTATCATGAAAATTACTTTTTGTAATTCCCGTGAACCACCTCTAACATCTCTTTCAAAACCATATTGTAAGGGGTCGGAATGCCGTGTTTTTTGCCAAAATCCATTATAGTACCCGCAAAAAGTTCGACTTCCGTCCTGCGTCCCGCTTCAACATCTTGTAACATTGAGGTTTTCCCGTCAGGTGTCATTGAGAAAAACGATTTCATTGCTTCCTCATACATTGTTTCGGTATTATTTACACCTTCAACCTTTGCAATACTTGCAACTTCCTCAATAATATGTTTCATAAATTCCAAAAATTTCGGATTGTTTTGCATATCGCCAAAAGTCATTCGCAAAATCGCAGAAGGCTGATTGGAAGAAACATTCAGCATAAATTTTAACCAATATGCTCTTAACATATCCTCAGGAGTTCTGTAATTTATACCAACCTTGTCAAAATATTTTTTTACTCGTTCAATAACGGAAATATCGGTATTTTCAGGATTTTTCACCCCAAAAACAATGGTATTCACACCGTCATGGGTAATTTTATTTCCGTCACGCATTGCACTATGCCCGATATAGTAGGCTATCGGCAAATTTTTCCACCCGTATTTTTGAGCGATAATTTCTTCACTTGTCACACCGTTTAACAAAGAAATTATAACGGTGTCTTCGTGAACAAAATTTTCTATATTTTTTATTACATCATTTAATCCGTCAAACTTTGTGGCAATAATGATTAAATCCGCCTTAAAATCAGTGTTTTCTGGCAAAATATAATCTAACGTCAACGGACGACCGTTAAAAGTTTTCGGATTTTTTGTATATTTTTCTAAACGATTTTTATCAACAAGGACTCTTAATTTTGTGCTGTCATATCGGTGAATTTTGTCCGCATAAATTGACCCGATTGCACCAAGCCCGCATACAATAACATTTTCAATATCTTTCATAGCACATTTTATTTTATCATAATTTTTATTATATTAAGTTAATTTTACATATTCTTAATTTCAGGCAATTTTTGAACGCAAAATTACTTTATATAAATATAGTGTAGTAGTAAATGGTGGTAAAATTTCGTGTGGTTTAATCAGATTGCAACCGGAAACCTTTTCGGAATAAGCAATATTAACAATATAAAAACTAACAGACAATCTTACGGCGTGAATTTTGGACAAACTCTTACCCAAGACACCTTCCAAAATAATTCACCGACCAGACTGTTCAATGAACTTGCAATCAAAAAAATGATTGCAGACAATCCCGAAATTACACAACTTTTAAGACAAAACAAACTTTCAACAAATCTGAATATAAAAGAACTTCAAGAGCTGAAAAACGGACATTGCCAAGAAACTCAAAATATTTCTATGGCAATTTTGAAACATTTGCCAAAAGTTATTTCGCAAAACATTGACCCTGCAACTTTGAAAGACGGTGCAATGTTGCATGATTTTGGCAAAGTTTTAATTCCGCCCGAAATTTTAAACAAAAACACAAAATTAACCGAAGATGAACATAAAATCATGGATTTGCATTCGGAATTGGGCTATCAACTTTTGAAAACAACAGGCACAAAAGAAGAAGTTTTGGAACTTGTCCAAAACCACCACAACACACTAAACGGAACTGACAAAAACAAACCTTTTGTCCAAAATCCAGCTTTGCAAATCATAAATGTTGCGGATAAATATTCAGCCTTAACAGAAAAACGAACCTACAAAGAAGCCTTTTCTAAAGAAAAAGCCTTGACAATACTTGCTCAAGAAGCAGAAGAAGGCAAAATCCCCGTGATAGTATTAAAAGCCCTGAAAGAAGCACTGGATTGCGGGGATATCGCATAATTTAGGGCTTTATTAAGTTTTGTTAACCACCTAACAACCAATTAGGCAATTTTCCACTGCGAAAATTGTTTATATATATGTAAGGGATATTTAAAGAAAAAGAAAATCGGGGAATGTCAAACTTACAGGGGAAAATAAAGAATTAAATCAGGGGAAAAACAAATAATCGAATCATCCATCATAATCAGTCTTATGAGGCACTATTTTTAGTGCCTTTTTTATTTTGTGAGAGGAAAATTAAATTTTTCAAGCAAAAAATTTATAATATTACGAGTTATTAATTTTAGTGAATTTTTATAAAAACATGTTCTTTAACTCTGTTTTTTATTTTTAATAAGGAGTATAATAATAAAGTGTTTATTATACAAAATGAATATGAGGGCTTTATGAAAGAGAACGGCTATATGGATTATACAGATTTTGAATTAACTGAAATCGCAAGAATTATCAAGGATATTTCAACCGATGATACGGCTGAACTAAAATTGAAACTTGAAGAACAGTTGAATAAAAAATTTGTATTTGAATAAATTTAAACCGTTTTAATTTTCATCAATCTTAGGGCGTTCAATACAGCAAGAAGGGTTACACCGACATCAGCAAATATTGCACCCCACATTGACATCATGCCAAAACCGCTCAGAATAAGGAAAAGTACCTTTACACCAATCGCAAAAACAATATTTTGTTTTACGATAGTCATGGTCTTTTTGCTTATGTTAATTGCATTGAGAAGCTTTGCGGGGTTATCGTCCATAATTACGATATCGGCAGCCTCGATTGCGGCATCAGACCCCAATCCGCCCATTGCAATTCCGACATCTGCACGGGTCAAAACAGGTGCATCATTTATTCCGTCACCGACAAAGATTGTTGAGCCTTTGCCTGTTGAATTAATGTAATTTTCAATTTTTGCAACCTTATCATTTGGCAAAAGTTCTGCAAATGCCGTTTTTACACCAAGTTGTGCCTGAATTGATTTTGCGGTACTTTCGCAATCACCCGTCAGCATAACGGTTTCAATATTTTTGCCGTTCAATTCGCCGATTGTGTATGCGGAATCTTTTTTCAATGTGTCTGCAATCACGATATTTCCGATATATTCACCGTCAACCGAAACATAAACCACAGTACCGATATGGTCAACTTTCGGGGCATTATTTATAAGTTTTGCATTCCCGACAAGAATTTCTTTGCCGTCAATTTCCGCCTTAATCCCCTTGCCTGAAATTTCGGTAATTTCACAAAGCGGAAGGTCTTTGCCATAAGCTTTTTTAATCGCTTTTGCTATCGGGTGATTTGAACCCGCTTCAGCGATTGCGGCATATTCCAAAATTTTTGGATTATCAGAATTTATCTCAACAACTTCAAAATTACCGTTTGTAAGTGTTCCCGTTTTGTCAAAAACTGCGGTTTTGATATGCGAAAGTTTTTCCAAATAAACACTCCCTTTAACCAAAATTCCTGCTTTTGAACTTGCTCCGATACCCGCAAAAAAGCTCAACGGTACAGAAATTACCAAAGCACAAGGACAAGAAATTACCAGAAATGTCAACGCCCTTTCAATCCAGTTTCCCGCAACGAAAAACGAAGGAACAACAGCGATTACAAGTGCCAACACTACAACAAACGGAGTGTAAATTTGAGCAAATCTTGTAATAAAATTCTCGGTTTTTGTCTTTTTGGCAGAAGCCTGTTCGACAAGTTCCAAAATCTGTGACACGGTAGAGTTTTCAAAATTCTTTGTAACTTTTAATTTAATTGTACCGTCCAAATTTATGCAACCACTGTAAACGTTTTGACCGACCTCAACCTTTTGCGGCAAAGCTTCCCCTGTTAGTGAAGAAGTATCAATATTGGCACTTCCTTCAATAATTTCGCCGTCTAACGGGATTTTTTCACCCGGTTTGATGAGGATAATTTCACCAATTTTAACCTCTTGCGGAGCAACCGTTACAACTTCATTTCCAACGATTTTATTGGCAGAATCAGGTCGAATATCCATAAGTTCGGTGATTGAATCTTTTGATTTATCCACCGCTTTGTCCTGCAAATATTCGCCAATTTGGTACAAAAGCATAACCATTACGGCTTCGGGAACTTCTTTTATACAAATAGCCCCGACTGTCGCAACAGACATCAAAAAACATTCATCAAACATTTTTCCTTTGAGAATATTTTTTATCGCTTTCCACAAAATATCATAACCTATAACAAGATATGCCACATAAAACAGCAAATTTAACTTGTATCCGCAAATAAATAAAATCACCGTCAAAATAATCTTCGGAATAATAAATTTGTTTTCTTCTTCCTCGTGTTCATGTTCGCACATATCTTGCTCCTTATGGTTGAATACCTGTTCAATTATATTATAATTGAATATTCATTCAACTGTCAAGTGTTTAACATGACTATTTCGTGATATTTTTACAATTCTATACAATAGTTGAATTATTGTTCAATTATTGTATAATAAAATTAATAGGAGTATTAAAATGGCGGTCAAAGCGTGTGATTGCGAAGCAATAAACAAAGAAGTAATTGAGAATATCAAACCGTTAATGCCTGACGATACGGTACTTTCGGGTTTGTCCGGGATATTTAAAATTATGGGCGATAAAACAAGAATTCGTTTGCTTTGGGCGATTGATAACAGTGAAATGTGTGTCGGTGATTTGGCGTATTTGCTCAATATGACTAAATCTGCGGTATCTCACCAACTAAAAGTCCTCAAAGAGGCAAAATTGATAAAATCCGAAAAACGTGGGAAAAATGTCTATTATTCACTAAATGACCACCACGTCCAAACGATTTTTGAAAAAGCCCTTGAACACATTTTAGAAGAAGATTAGAGGATTTACAGGTTTTAAGGCGAAATTTTTGGGATTGAGAAATGAATTTAAAAGATTTTGAAAATAATTTTGATGAAAAAATATTGGAACGAGGAAAAGCACTGTTTGAAAAAGGTGCAGTAAAACACATCAGAACGACATACAACGACTGGATTTTTGGAATAGAAGGCAAAAGATACGTTATAGATATTGCCCTGAAAGAAAATTTGACCGTGCCTGATTTCACTTGTAACTGCCCGAGCGGAAGGTGGCACCATTGCAAACATTCGGCAGCCTGCCTTTACTACCTGCGAGAAAAATTCGGAGTGAAAAAAGAATTAGAAAAAACCAAACCTACTCAGCCCGATGTAAGTCACGGCACCGCCTGACATGTAAAATAATGTCGTTCAACATCAGCAAAAGAAACAGATTCCGGC
>CAVKDD010000012.1:0-12479 GCA_963654845.1 Acutalibacteraceae bacterium
TAATAGTTCGTCATTCTGAAAACTTAGAAAATTTATGCGAATGTCAATGAGCATTTAATTTTCTTGTTATTCAGAATCTGTTTATTTATCGCACAATAGAATGCCAACCCACATTTCAACATCAATAAATAAAACCACACCTTTGGGAAATCCAAAGGTGTGGTCAAAGTTTCTGCTTGTGAGAAAAATATTAGTCTTGAGCGTGTCCTGCTGTTCCCAATACATCTCTCATTTTGTGCATAACCATTTCTTTAACGGCTGTTCTACCAGGTCCCATGTATTCACGAGGATCGAATTTTTCAGGGTGTTCAATGAAGAATTCTCTGATAGTTGAAGTCATTGCAAGTCTCAAGTCTGTATCGATATTGATTTTTGCAACACCGTGTTTTGAAGCATAGTTAAGCATATCTTCCGGAACACCTTGAGCATCAGGCAAGTTACCGCCGAATTTGTTACATTTTTCAACGAATGCTTTAGGTACTGAAGAAGAACCGTGAAGAACTAACGGATAGTTAGGGAATCCTGCTTCTTCCAATGCTTTTTTAATTTCAGCAAGTCTTTCAAAGTCTAATTTAGCTTCGCCTTTGAATTTGTAAGCACCGTGTGAAGTACCGATAGCTACTGCCAATGAATCACAACCTGTTTCTTTAACAAATCTTGCAGCTTCTGCAGGATCAGTGTAAGTTGAATCTTTAGCGTGAACTTTAACGTCATCTTCAACACCTGCCAATTTACCAAGTTCTGCTTCAACAGAAACGCCGTGAGCGTGTGCATATTCAACAACTTTCTTAGTCAAAGCGATGTTTTCTTCCAACGGGAATCTTGAACCGTCAATCATAACTGATGAGAAACCGCCGTCAATACAAGCCTTACAAATTTCAAAATCAGCACCGTGGTCTAAGTGCAAAGCGATAGGCACTGTAGTTGTAGCCAATGCAGCTTCAACCAACTTAATCAAGTAAGTTTGGTTAGCATATTTTCTTGCACCTGCTGAAACTTGCAAGATAATCGGAGATTGAGTTTCTTCCGCTGCTTCTGCAATACCTTGCAAAATTTCCATGTTGTTAACGTTGTAAGCACCGATAGCATATCCGCCAGCCAATGCTTTTTTGAACATTTCTTCTGTTCCTACTAATTTTCTTTCACTCATTTGAGTTCTCCTTCTTTTGTATAAATTTATTACACATGCTTAATTTATAACAAACAAAATTATTATTCAACAAGCATACTTGCACCGATTACCCCTGCGGAATTTCCGAGTTCGGCAGGCACAATTTCAACCGATTCACGAGCAACCACCATTGCTCTTTCCATAACGGTTTTTCGGATAGGTTCTAACAACAAATCACCCGCTTCTGCAACACCGCCGCCGATAATAACTTTTTCAGGGTTCAAAAGATTAATTACGCTAACCAATCCCATGCCCACATATTCACCGATAATTGTGAAAATTCTTTTCGCAACAGGGTCACCCGCTTCAGCCGCTTTTGCAACGATATAAGGTGTGATTTCGCCATCACCCGCCATTTCTCTAAATTTGGTAGATTTTCCACTTTTTAGGTAATCTTGAGCCATTGCAACGATTGAAGGTCCTGAAGCAAACGCTTCTAAACACCCTGTATCACCGCAACCGCAAATAGGTCCGTTTTGCATTTGAAGTTTAATATGACCGATTTCGCCCGCAGCATTAGCAGCACCTCTAACCAACTGACCGTTTACCACCAAGCCTGAACCGATACCCGTTCCAACCGTGATACAAACGAAATTTTGGCAACCTTTGCCTGCACCGAAATTCATCTCACCCAACGCCGCACAACGAACATCGTTATCAATTCTTGTCGGAATGTGAAATTCCTCTTCAATCATTTGAGCAATCGGAACATTTACCCAGCCCGGAATATTCGGAGCCAATTTTACAACGCCTGTTTTGTAATCAACTTGTCCCGGGAAATCAAAACCGATACCTTTAATATCAGCCGCAGTTGTTTCAGTTTCCTTCATCAAATCTCTGATTGCCTGTTTAATATTATTTACTGTGTATTCATAACCCATTTGAGCATAGGTCGGAACACTGTTTGAATAAATAATCTTACCGTCATCAACCAACGCAATTTTAACATTGGTTCCGCCAACATCAATTCCAATTCTTTTTGCCATTATTTTACCCTTTCTTCTATATATTAACTCTTTTCAAATTCAAACTTAACGCAGAAATTTGCTAAAAACTCTACATTTCTATCCTACCTTAAACCCAACGGAAGTAAAATTATAAATTTTTGTAAACCTAGACAAGATATTTCGTCAAAAGTAACTTTTTCAAAGCCTTTGCGTGAATTGCATCAGGTGAAATTTCCAAAAGTTTTTCAAGATATTCCAAACTTTTATGATAATCACCGAGTTTTTTATACGCCGCTGCCATTGCAAACAAAGCATCCACAAACTTTTCATCTTGCGATAAAGCGATTTCCAAATCCGCCATAGCCTTTTTAATCTCGGCAACTGTCGCATTATTATCTGACAAAATAATTTTTGCTCGGTTATAGTACGCATCGGTCATTTTCGGATTAAGTTGAATTGCTTTTGTATAATCAAGCATCGAATTATCAACGTTTTTCATCGCATCATAAGCAACAGCACGGTAAAAATACGGGATTTCCCAATCATTTTTTAACTCGATAGACTTATTAAATTTTTCAATCGCCTGCTCAAACTTTCCGTCCTGAACATCATAAATTCCGTTATCCAAATATTCTTTATAATCAGACATTTTAAATTTCCCTTTTTACTAAACCGTTGAAAATATTATAATATAAAAGTCAAAACTTGTGGACAAGAAGAAAAAGAACTCCTATAATTAAATTGAAGGGATATTTTATGAACATAAAGATTTTTTCAAACTTTGCATTATTTTTGGTTGCCGCAATTTGGGGACTATCGTTTGTCGCACAAAAATCGGGAATGGATTATCTAGGACCGTTTGGTTTCAATTTTGCAAGAAGTATTTTGGGCGGATTGAGTTTAATTCCTGTGATTTTCATAGCAAAACTTATTCAAAAAGACACCCGAACTCCCGAAATCAAACACGAACAACATGTAGAAATGACCAAAGCGGGACTTGCGTGCGGATTTGCACTGTTCACTGCAATGACAATTCAGCAATACTGCATGCCACAAGCAACAGCGGGAAGAGCAGGATTTATAACCTCTTTATACATAATTTTTGTTCCGATAATTTTGTCCTTTTTCGGAAAGAAAATCCAAAAACTTCTTCTTGTGAGCATAACTTTGGCACTTTGCGGCTTATATCTGTTATGTTGCAAAAATTCAACAAGCGGCTTCAGCTTTTATGACATATTATTATTAATAAGTGCGGTTTGTTATGCGGCACACATTGTAGTCGTAAACTTTTTATCACAAAAAAATAATCCTGTTAAAATTTCCTGTTTTCAATTTTTCGTTGTCGGAATTTTATCACTTCCGCTAATGTTAATTTTTGAAAACCCACAACTTTCAGACTTTATAAACTGTGCAATTCCGCTGCTTTTTGCGGGCGTAATAACCTGCGGAATTGCCTATACCTTGCAAATCTTCGGACAAAAACACACTCCGCCGATTGCAGCCTCTTTAATCTTCTGTTTGGAATCAGTCTTTGCAGTCATCGGAGGTTGCCTGATTTTGCACGAAACAATGACTTTGCGTGAAATTCTCGGATGCGTTTTGATGATTAGCGGAGTAATTTTATCTCAACTCAGCGGAGCAAAAACGACAAAACAGTAAATTTGTTTATTTTTTTTGAAATTTCATATATTATAAAAATATGAAAACAATAACATTAACGGGAATGATGGGTAGCGGAAAATCGACCGTTGCAAAAGAATTATCGCAAAAATTAAACTGTGAACTTGTCGAAATTGACTCTTATATTGAGGAAAAAGAACAACTCACAATCAGCGAAATTTTCGCAAAATACGGAGAAAATCATTTTCGCAATCTCGAAAAACAAACGATTTTGACACTCACAAAACCCGAAAATCAAATAATCGCACTCGGTGGCGGAGCGTTTGAAAATGAAAAAACTCGAGAATTTTTGCTGAAAAATACTCTTGTGATTTATCTAAAAACCTCACCTGATACGATTTTTGAACGAATTAAAAACGACACTTCAAGACCGTTATTGAATAACCAAATGACAACAGAAAAAATCGAAGAGATTATAAATAAACGCAAAAGCAATTACGAAAAAGCGACAATAACAATCACAACTGACAACAAAACGATTAAAGAAATTATCACGGAAATTATGGGAGTTTTATCATTATGAAAGAATTACAAATGCACATCAAATCAAAAGAAAAATCATACCCGATTTTTATCAACAATGACGAACTTTCTAACCTGAAATCAAAAATTCTTGAAGCGTGCAACAACAAAAATTATATTGTCATTTTTAGCCAAAAAGTTTATAAATTATATTCAAAAGTTTTGGATTTCCCCAAAAACAAAATTTTCGTATTAAAAGACGGCGAAAAAGAAAAAAATTACAAAAATTATATAAAAATTTTAAACTTTGCACTCTCGCAAAAACTCAAACGTGAAGATTCGATTATTGCAATCGGCGGAGGCGTTGTCGGCGATATTACAGGATTTGCGGCATCAACTTATATGAGAGGAATAAATTTTATACAAGTTCCAACAACTTTGCTTGCAATGACGGACAGTTCGGTTGGCGGAAAAGTTGCGATAAATTCAAACTTCGGGAAAAACCTAATCGGAGCGTTTTACCAACCCAAAGCCGTTTTTATTAATACAAACTTTTTGAAAACATTAGACCAAAAACAATACAAAAGCGGACTTGGCGAAGTCTTGAAATACGGATTTATCGAAAAAAGTTGTAATTCCGACAGCGAAGAAAATTTGTTGAATTTCCTATACGAAAACCACGAAAAAATCTTGAAAAAAGAAGATTATATAATGCAAAATTTAATCTCTTCGTGCGTAAAATTAAAAATCGCAGTGGTTCAACAGGACGAAAAAGAAAGCGGTTTGCGAAAGATTTTGAACTACGGTCACACCTACGGACACGCAGTCGAAAAATTGACCAACTTCAACAAATACACTCACGGCGAATGTGTTGTGGAAGGGATAAAATTTGCCGTAAAATTAGCAACAAACTTGAATTTGATTGCAAAAGATTATCAATTTTTATGTAATGATTTAATCGAAAAATACGACTACAAAGATTTGAAAAAATTTCCGCCCGAAAAATATATTCCCGTCATGACAACAGACAAAAAAGCGACAAACAATTTTATCAAATTCATTTTGCCGACAAAATACGGAACGGTCGAAGAATATGATTTTACCACCGAAGAATTGAGCAAAATGGTGAAATCTTAACACTTTGCACTATTTTCAAAACTTTGTTAGTATAAACTGGGAGAGGGAAAATGAAATCAAAAGATTTACCTAAATGTCCGATAGAAACGACCTTGAAAATGCTCGGGTGCAAGTGGAAAGTCCTTATCATAAGAGAACTTTTAACAGGAACTAAACGTTTTTGCGAACTCAAAAAATCAGTAACGGGAATTACGCAAAAAGTTTTAACCTCAAAACTCAGAGAAATGGAAGAACTCGGACTTTTGGAGCGAAAAGTTTATGACCAAACCCCGCCAAAAGTCGAATACACTCTGACGGATATCGGCTACAGCCTGCGAGAAGTGCTTGAAACCCTAAAAACTTGGGGAAAAGATTATAAAAAATATTTGAAATTGATAGAAAAATTAAAAACGGACTAACAACTTAGCCCGTTTTTTTTGATATTTTAAAATATTTTGCGACAAATTTGTCGATCCTGCAAACGAAAGCAAATATTAGTTAAAATCGCTTTCCGCAACAACAGTCGGGATTTGTTCACCGTAACTGTTAACCGTACCGTTTGTTTCTTCAACGATATAGCGAATGCCTGTTTTACCTTCAACGGCTTGTTCTGCACAATCCATTGCATCATCCCATTCTTTAAATTCGCCGATTAAATTTTTTGATAATTCGGATTTGTCTGTTGACGTATAAACTTGAAACATATTTTATCTCCTTTTCTCAAAAATATTATATTACAGAAACGCAAAATCTTGCAAATTTTGATGAAAATTTATGAAATGGTGGGAACCGCTCCGCTTTTCCTCACCCTACAATGGAGTTTTAAACATTTATTAAAGTGTCGGAATAGCAATTCCGACCTACATTTGGAACTCATAAAAACTGTTCAACGGTCACCCTGAACTGGTTTCAGGGTCTCTTCCATAATCATAATAAAACAAGAAATTAAGCACCTAATTTCTGCGTGGGAAAGTTTTTAACAGATTCTGAATAACAAGAAAATTTATTTGCTCATTATATTCGCAAAAATTTTCTAAGTTTTCAGAATGACGAAACACTTGGTAAGCCCACCAAATAGTCATGCTGAATTTATTTCAGCATCTCTTCCATAATCATAATAAAACAAATAATTAAGCCCATAAAACCCTTGTTACATCTTGATATGAAGAGACCCTGAAACCAGTTCAGGGTGACCTTTTGTAAATAGACCTTTTTGTTTGATTATTGGTTATTATAAATGATATAACTACACCAACGCTTACACTTCGGCGATACAAACCTGATTTAATTTACCCAAAATTGATTTGAAAAACGGTAATTTTTCTTCCAGTTGAATATCAGAAACTATCGGGAAATTAACAACAACTTCATTCGGATTTTCGACAATGTATTCGGCAACTTCTTCATCAGTAACCTCGCCATAATCATACATATCAAAATCAAAATCGTCCTCTTCTTCAACGATTTCAGGTTCTTCAACCTTTGAATGTTCTGTTCTTGCACAAGCATTCAACAAAATTCTTTTGATATCTTCTCTTGCCAACTCACCGTCATTTGGTTGTGTACAAAATAACTTTTTAAACTCTTCCGAATTACGTTTTTTCTTACTAATAATCATATAATCCTCTCTCACCCACAGATTAAGTATATACCCCCTTTCAAGAAAACGCATACTCTATATGATTGAGATTTTTGGCAGGGATTATTAAGTTTTATTAAGCAGTAAAACTCCAAAAAGGCAATTTTGAAACGCAAAATTTGTTTATAAATACATAGGGGATATACAAAAGGGAAAATAAAGGAGAATTTAGGAAATGTTAGGCGGAACACAATACGACAGAACATTTGCAGCGTACGAACGCTCAATGAAGGCAAACAACAATTTTGGAATGACAGACAAACAACAAATTGCCGACCAATACGGAAGACAAGCCGTAGCAATTCAACAAAGACAAATTAAAGCTGAAAACAAAGCTTTTGGTAGAGCATTAGCGAAAGAAAAAGCAACACTTGCAAGACAAGCACAACAAGCAGCAACCGCACAAACGGCTACAACAGCAAACTTGCCTGCTGTTGTGAAAAACGGTAAAATCCAATTACCAAAAATTTCAGAATTGTTAAGCGGTCAAGGTACAACTCAAAGTTTTACGGGTATTTCTCAAAACTTACCTGCGGTAGTACAAAACGGACAAGTCGTAACACCAAATCTACCTGCAGTCGTAAGAAACGGACAAATTGTAACTCCGAACTTACCTGCTGTTGTAAGAAATGGTCAAATTATAACACCAAACTTTGACACACCTGCTCAAACTTTCGCAGGAATTAAGCCTGAATACTTATCAACTCAAGCAGCATCAGTTGAAATGCCTGCAGAACCTGTAAGTCTTGTGGGCAAAACTAAAAAACAAATTCAAAAAGAACAGAAAAAACTTTGGAAAGCAGAACAAAAGAAAAACGGTACTAAACAACCGACCAATTTACCTGCAACAACAGGCTCAACTCAAACAAACGGAACAAAACCCGTAGCAGCAGGCACAACACCAACTAATGGGGCAACAACTCCAACTGCAACAAATGCGACCCCTGCAAACGGAGCAAAACCTGTTGCAACAGGAGCAGCACAAAACGCAGGTGCAACTCAAAATCCTGCAGGCGGGACAAAACCAACTTCGGGTGCTAAACCGACTTCAGGCACAGGTGCAAAACCAGGTACGGCAAACACACCTGCTCCCGTAAATAACGGAAACGTACCAGCTCCTGCACCAAAACCAAACCCTGCAGGAACAACAGTTACAACAGTAGATTTGGAACCTGTACCAAATCCGACTCCAAATCCGAAACCTAATCCAAGTACAACTAAAAAACCTGGCTTCTTCAAAAAATTAGGTTCAAAAATTAAAGGAGTTTTCAAGAAAATTACAAAAACAAAAGCAGGCAAAGCAGGTTTAATCGCAGCAGGCATAGGCTTGTTAGCCGCAGGCGGAGCGTGGTTATACAACAAATTAAAAGGTGATGACAAAGACACAACACCTGTAAATGATGACAAGAAAACAGTTCCACCAAAAAGCGGTGACGACAACAACGGCGGTAAAGTCGGCGGAAAAGATGGCGAAGACGGCAACGGTGGCAAAGTTGACGGAAAAGATAACGGCGAAGACAATGGCAAAGCAAACGGTCACGGCGGCACCCACAAAGTTGTCAAAGGTGAAACAATCCACAAAATCGTTACAGATGCACTAAAAGAACAAGGCATTGACGAACCGACAGACGAACAAATCAAAAAAGCAAAAAGGGCATTGTTAGAAGAAAATGCAGACGCTGTTCAAACATATCACGGAAAGAAAAAGGAATGGCACGGTAACAAATTCTTCTTCCCTGACGAAGAACTAACAATTCCTGACTACAAAAAACTTCTTGAAGAAACTGAAGAAGAACAAGCAGCATAACAAGTTTTCCAATCCTAAATCCCCATAACAAGTGACGGCACTCGACAAAATCGAGTGCCGTCACCTTATGTAAAAAATTTATCACTCGGCATATTTAGACAAATCAGTAGGAAAATCTAACTTTTCCCATTTTGCATCCGCATAAATTTCACCGTCTTTAGTAAACATACTCGGATTATTGCGAACGAAATCAGCCCGTAAAGTTTCCGTATTCAGTTTTGCATCTTTGAATTTTTCATTCTTAGCCACAAGTACGTTCAAAACTTCATCTGCCGAAGACATTGCATTAAACTGTTCTGTTAGTGAATTATCTTTATTAATTCGTTGATTTCTCCAACCTTGTGTCATTCTAATCAAATGTTTAGTTTGAGGTCGATTTTGTTTATCAGGTTTTGGCGGGTTTGTAGGTGAAAACTCACGTTTTTCCGCATCAAAATTGTAATATTCTTTTTTATTGTTATTTTCAGTTGAATAAACACCTTTTTCGTTTGTATATTCAACTTCTTTATCATCATTAGTTTTAACTTTTATTGATGTCGGTTGGTTTGAAGTTTCATCATAATTATACGAATATTCATTATCTCCATAAAACTCGTTTGTTACTCGACCTTTATCATCGACGGTAAATTCATCAAGTAACTTGTTATTATTCAGATGATAATGCACATTATTTTTATCATCAAAATATGTTCCGTCTTGTTGTAATTTTACGGTTTCATAAGTTTCGAGAGTACGAACGGTAATAATATTAGGCTTTGCATTTTTTGCTTCATTATCATAATGGTAATTCAGAGTTGACTCACCGACCTTTTGGCGAATCATCTGCCCTTTAGGTGTGTAACTTACCTGTCCGTCTTCACTGCTCAAGGTAGTTTTCACCTTTTTATTACCTTCATCCGAATTAATATATTCGTGTTCTATCGCAAGTTTTTTGCCTTCGACCTCAGTATTTTGAACAGCTTTCACCTGCGAAATTGATTTATCCTCAGTTACATCTTTGAAACTCAAATCAAAAGTATTTTGAGTTTCACCAACTGCATTTTGGTAGGCTTCCATAAAATCTCGATAGGCTTTATATTCACCTTTTATTCCGGAATTTCTCAAACCGCTTCTTGTGACATTATTATCACCGTTTTTAACAGCTTTGTGATATGCCGTCATTATAGAAACTTGTTCGTCCATATCTAATACCTTTGCGGAACTGCCTTCGGTATTAGTATTGTATTTATTAAAAATTTGAGTAATTCTATCAATCTTTTTCTTATCTTTAGTCGGGTCTAACCCTTTGGTCAGTTGCTCTAAAGATATGCGTTTACTAACGTTATTGCCAATGTCAAAACCCATTGAGAACTCCTTTAATGTTCGTACTTGAAAAAGGGGGAGAGAAAACTCCCCCAAAGTTTAATTCACCTATAAGTGTCGATGTTCTCTTGTGTCATAGAAGTATTTTGCTTCAAACTCTTTTCTATCAGCAGAAGAAATAATATTTTCTTCATCCACCATTCTTGTTAATTCATCAAGAGCTTCTTGCTTTTTCTCAAATGACAATTCTTGGTCAGCAAAGACTCTATCCGCAGTACCACCAAGCCATTTTACGGTAGCATCTCGGTATGTATTTGGCAAAGCACTGCCCCAATATCTCATACCGTCACGCTCTTCATGATTCAACATATCTGAAATTGCTTGACGTTTTGACTGTAAAACTGCAAGTTGTTTTTGTTCAAGAGTAGCTTTTTCAGCAGTTTTTGTAGTATGTGTATTAATTTCGTTTTTAGCAGAATCAATACGACCCAAAGTTGTGTCTTCTTGTTTTATCGTTTCACCATCAGTTGTTCTAGCTGTTGTTCCCGATTTTAACGGTTGGTTCTTTTCGTCAACGCCGTGGATTGCTCGTTGATTTTGTAGATTTTCGGCAACGCCTCTATCTGTTTCGGCAGTTGTATGACCATTAATTGTGTTTCTATAATCAACAGAAGTTCCGTCAGTAAATTGTTGAGCCTTACCAACCGCAGGTTGATTATCAGGAGTTAACCCGACCGCAACCCTCAAGTTATGCAAGCCGTCTGCCGTAACTTGATTTCCGACTTGTGTAGTATGGTTATTTATACGTCTTACTGCAGAACCAACCTGACGATTTGTATTTCGGTTAATTCTTGTTTCAGATTTTTTAATATCTTGTTTAACTTCTTTTGTTTTTGCATCCGTATGTTCATTTACTTCTTTAACAACTTCCGCACCTGTAGAAATTACGGTAGTTTCAATATCAAGTCCTGTTTGTTGAATATTTTGTTGAGTTGCTTCATGCCTGATATCATTAGCTTCTTCCATTGCTTGCAAGTATTTGCCCATACCTGCATCTCTCACGGCACTGCGGAAACCTTCCAATTTTGCCGCCAAAGTTCCCTCATACGCTTCAAAACCGCCATGTCTTGATGCTTTTGGAAGTTCTGCAATATATTGTTGTGCCAAAGCCTTCATTTCAGGCGGAGCACCTGCACAAGTATCATAAATCATCTTTGCGGTTTTATTATAAGCAGCAGCTACACGTTCTTTAGTAGCACCACTTGTTCTAATGCCATCTTGTGCCGCTTTTACATCTTGTTTTGTAATTGCCAATCCTGATTGTTCAAATGCGGCATCTGTTGTTTTTGCCTTAGCTTTAGTTAAATCAACGGGTGCGGGCGTGCCTCCCGAGGTTTGATTTACGCCGTTTCCTACAGCGTTTCCGTTCACGATTGGTTGTTGTCCGTTTACTCCATCTAATGTCATACAGCCTCACTTTCTTTTTCTTATATGTACATCTGATTTGATATTCAACATTCACGGACTTGTAACGGCACAAAACACCGTCACAAAGTTAATATTGAACTTTCTACATTCCCCATTGACGGCATTATTTTCCTTGAACTTTAGAATACAAAGAGAAATATTACAAAATCGTTACAAAGTTGTTTTATAATTTTCACAAATTCCCCTTGTGGTATTATAAAACTATGAGAATTTCACAGATAAGTTTCGGGAACAAAATAGAGACCCGCCATAACACAAAATACAAAAAAGAATTTTGGGACAACGGACATCTGTTGTCCGCTCAAGAATGGCTCCTTCCTCAAAACAAACCGCTCAAAATCGAACGATTTAATCCAAACGGCGATTTGCTCGAAATTCAAGAATTTTCGTATTCACCAAACAAAACCGTTGAGCATTACAAAAATAAATATCAAGAATACACCCGAACAATCACGGAAGAAATTAAAAACGGTTTCAAGCATATAACAGAAAATTTCATCTCAAAAACCACCCCCAAAAACAATTACACAAACGTAACAATAAAAGAACTTTCAGGCAAATTAGTTCAAATTATCGCTAACGGAAAACCGTTATTATAAAGAGTTTTACTTGTTTTTATTTTTAAAAAATTATTGTTGGGCAAGTATGCCCAACCGACAATTTACGTCCTTCGGAAAGACAACAAGACACCGCAAAAAGGTCACCCTGAAGTGACTATTTGGTGGACTTACCAAGTGATTCGTCATTCTGAAAGGCTTAAAAAATCCTTTGAGCAAGCGAAAAGTGATTTTTAGCCTATTCAGAATCTGTTTAATATCGTAACAGATTCCGGATCACGCACTCACTATCGTTCCTGCTGTCCGGAAT
>CAVKDD010000013.1:0-11752 GCA_963654845.1 Acutalibacteraceae bacterium
GTTCTATACATGTAAGCAATAGGAAAAGTTATAGGAGGTGCCTTATGAAAAAGATTTTTGCAACTATTTTATGTTTAGCGGTTACAACACCTTGTTTTGCTGCCGGTCATCATTCACCTTACGGCAGAGGCTATGACAACGGGTATCATGGGCAACGTCCTCCTCGCATGGAAAAACGCTGCAACAACAATTACTATTACGTTGAACGCAGAAGCTCTAAAACTACAAAAACTTTAGCAACCGTTGCAGGTGTTACAGGCATTGCCGCAATAATTTCAGCAATCGTTGACTAATCCAAAAATAAATATCCTTACATTCTTCTACAAATGGTAAATTCCACCGAAAGTAATCGATAATCTCGTCGATTACTTTTTATTTTTTTTTAAATAATGTTTGCAAAACTCAAGAAATAATCTTCAATTACGTTCATCAACATTGGCAAAATCCAAATCAAAATTGCCGCTCCGATTACGGGTTTAAACAAGAAACTCAAGGTAAATACGTTTACCTGAGGTGCTGTTCTTGAAATTACGCCCAAAATAATGTCTTGTGCAAGTGTTGCCAACAAAACGGGTGCTGCAATTTGCAAGCCCATATACAAGGTATTTGAGGATAATTTTATCAACAAATCCATTTTTGCAAGTTGTGCAATCGGTAAAATTGATGAATACAGCGGGAAAATTTCAAAGCTTCTCACCAACGCTTTGAATAGCCAATAAATACCCCCAACGTGGATAAAAAGAATTATCCCCAAAAGTGAGAAAATTTTAGTTAATAGTGAAACTTGTGCGGAAGTTGTCGGGTCTAATGCCGTTGCCGCCTGAAGTCCCATTTGCATGTTAATCATTTCTGCCCCCGAGTCAACCGCAATGGTTATAAGTTGTGCCATATAACCGATTACCGCACCTGTTACGATGTTTAATAAAAGTGACAGTGCAAAAGAATCGCAATGTGTCATAACTTTTTCTGGTGACAAAAACGGTACGATAAAGATTGTAACGAGTAATGCCAGCGGAATTTTTACCAAAGCGGGGATATCTTTTCTGTTGAAAATCGGACAAAATCTGAAAAAACCGATTAGCCTTGCAAAAACCAACGCACCTGCCATAAGGTAGGTGTTCATTGTCGGAAACATTTGAGCTATTGCGGTGTACAGACTGTCCATTTCTTATTTTATCTTCCTAAAATTCTTTTTGTTTCTACCAAATCAGGTTTTGGCATTGCATTTTTTGCGGCAGGCAAATATTTTTGTCTTTGTGCATTATCCAAATACGGAACTTTTCCCGGATTTTTCATAATTTCATTGATATTATCAACATTTTTAAATCTGTCTTTCATTTCTGATGAAAACGGTGTGGTGTATTTGTGATAATTTGCATCGAGTGCGAAACTTTCGCTTTGCGGAATCGTATTAAACGCAAGAACTGCCCCTTCTTGGAACAAACCCGTTAGAAGTTTGATAAATCCGACACCGCCGATAATTATGACCAAAAATACCCCCAAGATTTTTGGTGCGGCAGCGATTGTTTGTTCCTGAACCTGCGTTACTGCCTGCAAAATACCGACAACAAGACCGATTCCCGCCGCAACAAGTACGCACGGCATTGATATTGATAGCATTATTAAAAATCCTTTAGCAAGATATTCAAGTAAAATTTCCATAATTTTGTCCTTATCTTTTTAGTTATAACTTGACACCAAACCTTGTACGATTAGCGTCCACCCGTCAACGGCGATAAATATTAGCAGTTTGAACGGCATTGAAATGATTGTCGGTGATAACATCATCATACCGAGTGCCAACAGGATATTTGCAACTACCAAATCCAAAATAATGAACGGTACAAATATGATGAAGCTTATTTCAAATGAGGTTTTTAATTCACTGATAATGTATGCGGGTGCAACCTGCCAAATAGTCAATTCATCAGGTGATTTCGGCTTGGCTTTTTGCGAAAGTTCCACAAAAAATACCAAATCTTTTTCACGAGTTTGTTTTAGCATAAATTCTTTTAAAGGTTTTGAACCCTCTTGAATTGCAGCAACCATATCGTGATTTTGTTTATAAGGAATTGAACCCATATCGTACATTTTTTGAAAAGTCGGTCCCATTGTGTAGAAGGTCAAAATCATTGATAATCCGATAATTACCATTGCAGGCGGCACTGATTGAGTACCCATTGCGGTTTTGAGCATTGCAAACACAATTACATATCTCAAAAAACTTGTCATACAACAAAACAGAAACGGCAACAGTGAAAACATTGCCATAACTATCAGCATTTGCAGTACAGGGTTTAAATTTTGTAATTGATCCATATTAATTATGTCCTTATAGTTCGTTTATTTTTTTTGCCATATCTCGTAATGACGACCCGCTCGTTTTTCTTACGGGTTGCTGTGCTACTGGAACTCTTTGACTTGCCGTTCTTTGCGGTTGTCCGGTTTGTGAAACCGCTTGCGGTTGAGCCTTTGGCGTTTGAGTTCTGTTTACTTGAGGTTGCGGAGCAAGATTTACTTCGCCCGCTCTATAATCAAGACTTTTTCTCAAGTTTGAAATTCCTACTCCTCTGTCCGCTTTTCTTGTAATCGGTTCAAGATGAACGTGAGGTTTTGTCTTTTGTTGAGGAACAGGTTTGGTCGGTTGTTGCTCTTTAACAAAATTCATCACGTCATTGAAGTTTTGTCTTACATTATCTTGAGAATACTGTTGTTGCGGGAGCGGTTGAGGTTGATTGTCGTTTAATTTTGAGATTAACGAGGTTCTGTCAACATCTGAAGCGATTAAAAATTTCTCGTTCCCTGCTCTTACAACATGGAGCGTTTTGCGGGGATTGAGGTTCAGTGTGTCTTCAATTTCAATGTAGTTTGTGCGTTTACTTCCCAGCCCGCCGTTCATTATTTTTTTATAAACAAATACGGCAAAACAGATTAGCCCTATCATTGCCATTGTATATACCGTGAAATTTACTACATATCCGCCCATTATTTTGTTGTTCTCCCCGTTTAATAAAAATTGTTCTAATTGTTATTAAATGTTTTCGTCTTCAAGTTCAAAATCGCTGTAATCAAACTCTTCGTCATCGTTTTCCCCGCCTTCTTCGTCTCCTGACGGTGTTTCGTCTTCGTTTGAGTTATCGTAATTATCTTCTGATGAATAATTGTCTTCGTTTTCGCCTTCATCCTCGTAATTTACCTGCAAGGTGTCTTCTTCGCCGTCTGCATTGCTTGTTGCAGGTGCGGCTTTTGCTTTTGGTGCATCAGGAGTAAGAACTTGATTTATTTTTACGCCGTATCTGTCGTTTACGATTACAAGACTACCGCTTGCAATAGGTTTTCCTTCGACTTTTAGGGTTACGTTGTTGTCGTAAAGTGAGGTCAAATCAACGACAAGTCCGTTTTCTATACTCTTTAATTCGCCAAGCGTAACCTTGACAGAATCAAATTCTGCATTCATTTCTACTTCTATGCTATCCCATATATTAGGAGCGTTAGTTCCCATTGTTTCTTCTCCTCCGTCATCTTCTGCGGGTATTAATATATCCATATTCGGATTTATTTTTACGGGGAAGGTTTCCCCATACACTGACAGTTGTAAACTTTCTATATTACTGTTTTCAAAAACGACTACGTCTTCTGTTTCAAGGTTCTTGATGTCGTGAAGTTTGAATTTCGTTTTGCCGACATAAACCTTGGCGAAGGTTTCCGCATTCGGGAAGTTGTCTTCGGAAAAAGTGTTTTCGTGCGAAGATACTGCTTCCGGACTTAATAACGCAGCAGGTAAAGAGATTACGACTTTTCCCGTTTTGTTATTGTAGTCGTCCTTTTCTTTTATTATAAACGTTAGGTGAATTACGTCAAAATTATTACGTTTTAATTCATTTTGAGGCGGATTTTGTAACATTCCTTTCAAATGTTCAAAAAGATAATCATTAAAAGAGGTTATAATTTTTGCCTCAAGTTCTGAAATTTTGTTTATATTAAATTTTGTTTTTGATTGTCCGAGAATTTTTGTAAGTATTAAATCAATCGTTTTTGCGGTCAATCTAAAGAACATATCGTATTCTTTGTCGATTTTAATTTTAGTTACAAAGCAGGCTTCATCGTCAGTTAAGCAGTTGATGTTTTTGCTCAGCCCGATAAGTTCCATTCTGAAATTAGGGTCAAAAAATTCGTCACAAGAGGTTTGAACAATCTCAGGGAAGTTGCTTTGATACCAATCATACTCTTTGCATAATTGGTCGGTAGATATTGAATTTTTTAATTCATTACTCATTATTTAAGCTATCCCTTTTGTGTTCCCTAAGTCTGTGGGTAAAATTTCCCACTTCTACAATATTACATATTTTTAGTTTTTACATCAATCTTTTAATGGATTTTTTAACAAAGTCAAGGGGCGAAATTTATTTCAATCTGTCGGTTAAATATCAAGTCCCGTAAACATTTCAAGAGAGGTTACGGTTTTTAAGGCAGGGTATTTTTCTATATCGTTATTTTTGACGAAATCAATCGCTTCATTACGGGCAATTTCTAAAATCTTTGCATCACGCACAATGTCTGAAATTATCAAATCAGGCAAACCTGATTGACGAGTTCCCAAAAATTCCCCGGGACCTCTAAGTTGCAAATCTTTTTCCGCAATGACAAAGCCGTCATTGGTTTCTGTCATTATGCTTAAACGTTCTCGGGTTTCCTGACTTCGTGAGGAAGTTATCAAAACGCAGTAGGATTGAAGCGAATTACGCCCGACACGTCCTCTCAACTGGTGAAGTTGTGATAAGCCGAAACGTTCGGCATTTTCAATTACCATAACCGTGGCATTCGGAACATCAACCCCGACTTCAACAACGGTTGTGGAAACCAAAATGTTATATTTACCTTCTTTAAACTCCTTCATCACGGTTTCTTTTTCGTCATTTTTTAATTTTCCGTGAAGAAGTCCGATTTTGTATTCGGGGAAAACTTCGGTTTGCAACTTTTCAGCTTCGATTGTTGCGGCTTTTGCCGATAAGGTTTCGCTTTCGTCAATCAACGGATAGACGATGTAGGCTTGACGTCCTGCGTCAACTTCTTCTCTTATTAGTTTCCAAACCTGTTGGTGTGAACCTGTAAGCATTGTCTTGATAGGTTTTCTACCTTTCGGCAATTCGTTTATTACGGTCAAATCCAAATCCCCGTGAACGGTCAGAGCTAGTGTTCTTGGTATTGGAGTTGCAGTCATTGTTAAGATTTGCGGGTTTTGCGATTTCTTTTTAAGTACGTTACGTTGTTTAACCCCAAAACGATGTTGCTCATCAACAACGATTGCTCCAAGATTTTTAAATTCTACGTTTTCTTGAATTAGAGCGTGAGTTCCGACCGCAATATGTGTTTGACCGTTTTTAAGGTCTGTTTCAAATTTTTGACGTAATTTTTTGCCGTGACTGCCTAAAAATAATCCGACACTTAAGCCCATTGGAGTAAGCCATTCTACAAGGTTGTTGTAATGTTGCTGAGCAAGAATTTCGGTTGGTGCCATTAACGCTCCCTGATATCCGTTTTCAATAGCGGCAAGCAGCATAATCGTTGCGACAACGGTTTTTCCGCTACCAACATCCCCTTGCAAAAGCCTTTGCATCGGAGCATCGGAATTCATATCGTTTAGAATTTCGTTTACGGCTTGTTTTTGACCTGATGTGAGTTCAAACGGTAAGTTCTTTATAAATTGTTGAACAAGTCCGTCTTTGTGGACTTTTAGAGCGTAAGACGGGGTGTTTTTTGCTGTGGCTTCTCGCAATCTGATAAGTTTTAGTTGAATTAAGAAGAGCTCTTCAAAAATCAGCGAAAATCTGGCATGTTCGAGCATATCGTTTGATTCGGGGAAGTGGATTTGTTTTACCGCAACTTTTTTGTCCAAAATTCCTAATCTTTGGCGAATTTCGTCAGGTATGACATTAACTATTTCGTCTTTGTAAAGTTCGATTGCGTTAAATATTGCTTTGCGGAGAGTTTTTATGTTTAAACCTTCGCAAACCGTGTAAATCGGAACAATTCGGGCAAGGTTCAAATTAGAATCAGGATTTTCTAAGAATCCTCCGTTCATAATCGAATATGTAGGCTTGTCCATTGTCAGACGGTTGTCGTAAGCATTTCGTTTCACCATGCCGGAAACCATAATGGCGGCATTGACGGGGAATTGTGCTTTTGTGCGTTCGAGCAGGTATTTGTTTGCACCGTTTTGGAAAAAGCTTAGTTCAAATCTTCCGCTTTCGTCCCCGATTACAACTTTTATGACGGCAAGATTTTTCTTTGTGTTAAATGCAGAAACTGATTTTACATAGCCAAAAACAGTTGTGGATTGACCTTCTTCAAGGTTTTTGATTAGAGTTCTTGAAGAGTAATCAACGTGTTTTTTAGGAAAATACATCATCAAATCTTGAGCGGTGAAGATGTTTAGTTTGTTCAATTTGTAGGCAACTTTCGGACCTACGCCTTTTATGTACATAACATCAACTTCTGACGGGTGTTTTGAGCGTTGAAGTTGTTGGTTTTCTTCCTGTTTTTTCTCTTCTTTTTCCTGTTGAAGGTCAGTTTTTATGACTTTTATAAGTTGGTCGATTGCTTTTTTTCTGTCAGGCATTGATAGACAAGGGTACTGCTCAAAGGCTTCAATAACGACCGCCCAACGAGGATTTTTTTTTGATTTTTTGTAATTGGATTTGGCTTCTTGCTTGATAAAACTCGAAAATTTTTGTCTTTTTCCGTGAATATCTATATAGCGGTATTTCGCCTCTATTTCTATCGCAGCTTTGATTTTGTCAAGATTATCAACCATTCCCCGTGTCCATAAATTGAATTTTTACTTAAAATAAACTTTGTTGATTAGATTTCGCTTGTGTTCTGTAGCCCAAATGTCTGTATGCGGCAGGTGACACTTTACGACCTCGTGGCGTTCTTTGGAGCAAGCCTGCCTGCAAAAGATAAGGTTCACAAACATCTTCCAATGTTCTTGTATCTTCCCCGATTGCTGCGGCGATTGTTTCAATTCCGACAGGTCCGCCGTCATATTTTTCTATAATAAGTTTTAAAAGGCTTCTGTCAGTTGTATCAAGTCCAAATTCGTCAATTTTTAATATGTCTAACGATTCGTCCGCAATTTTTTTGTTAATCTTTCCGTTACTTTTGACAAGTGCGTAATCCCCAACACGCTTAATCAGTCTGTTTGCGATACGAGGAGTGCCACGAGAACGTCTTGCGATAGCGTGAGCTCCTTCTTCATCAATATCAATGCTTAAAATTCCCGCCGTACGGTTAATAACTTGTGACAGTTCGTCTTCCGTGTAAAATTCCAGTCTGTGAATTATTCCGAATCTGTCTCTTAAAGGTCCTGAGAGTTCCCCTGCTTTTGTGGTTGCTCCGATTAGGGTAAATTTGGGGAGCGGAACTCGTAAAGTTTTGACGGTTTGACTTTTTCCTGTTGTCATATCAAGGTAAAAATCTTCCATTGCAGAATACAAAATTTCTTCCGCAACTTTATTCAATCTGTGAATTTCATCAATAAAAAGAATTTCGTTTGCCTTCAACGACATCAAAATTCCGATGATATCACGAGGACGCTCAAGAGCAGGTGCTGAAGTTATTTTAAAATCCACATTCATTTCTTGAGCAATAACACCTGCCAGCGTTGTTTTCCCTAATCCCGGAGGACCGTAAAATAACAGGTGGTCTAACGGGGATTGACGTTTTTTTGCCGCCTGAATGGTGATTTTTAAAGTTTCTTTTAAACCTGATTGTCCGATATATGTGTCAAAAGTTTTCGGTCTTATGCTCAATTCAAACTTTTTGTCATTGTCGATTGTTTCAGGTTTGATTATCGGATTTTTGTGTTTTTGTTCAAAATCCTCTTTACTTTTTTTGAAATCGTTGTCGTCAGCTATAATACTCATATTTTACCGTCCCTTAGTTAGTATAATAGCATAAATATCCTCTTTTTGAACTAGATTAAAAAGAAGGAAATATGGTACAATCAAAGTATGGAATGTCCAAAATGCGGAGCAGAAATTGATAAAGGTGCATTAGTTTGCCCGAATTGTAAGAAGGTTTTAAAAATAATTTGTCCTGTTTGCAAGACGGTTAATACCAAAAATGTCTGCAAAAAATGTGGCGAAGTTTTGGTTACAAAATGTGCAAAATGCGGAAAAATTAACCTTCTGAAAAACGAGAAATGCGTAAAATGCGGGTATTCTAACGAAATTAGTGCAGTGTTGGGAGAATCGAACACTGACAGTTTTGCTGTGGTGAGGATTGATTTCCCGAACAGTAATGTCGTAAAAGCGAAACTCGGCTCAAACCAGTTATACAAAAAATTCATGGCAAATATTGATGCTATGATTAGTTCTTATGTGCAAACCCTGAGTGTTCGCCGTCAAATCGTTAAAGGTGACACTTATGTAATTCGTTTTAACCGTGATTATACCTTCTCTTCTTCCGCTAATTCCGCAATTCAGGCGACAATCGAACTTATCAATATGCTTACAAAAGTCAACATCAAATTACTAAAGAAAAAAGGTGTTGCTTTAAAGTGTAATTTCTCAATAATGAAGCGTGAAGCGGACGGAAATCCGTATGACCTTGATGTCGGTTTCAGTGCGAATTTAATGTCAAACAGTGAATCTCTTGATATGAAGGCTATGGAAGCTTTCCAAGTAATCACGGACGAGGATTTTTATGATATATACAGCAGTCATTACAAGTTGGAAACCTTGAATGCGACTGTTAAAGACGGTTTTGTTAAACGTTATTTTGAAATAAATGTTAGAGAGTTTGTAAATGTCGGCGAACTTTTGAAAAACGAGGCTCAAAAAGAACAAGACCTTGAAGAACCTGAAGTTCCGATGTTTGTTCAATCTGCACTCGTTGACCAAGAAAAACTTACTCAAGATGTTTTGGCAGAAGAAAATTCAACAGGCGAAGATTCCGTATATGACCTTGATGTAATTGATTTTGAAGAGATAAATTGTGCATTTATCAAGGCTCCCGGCATGAATGTTTTTGATGCGGTGGTGAACACTTTGCAGGAAGTTCCTAAAGGAATTTTGGCCCTAAAGGCTTCTGCGATGTATCAGCCATATACTTTGAAATTGCTTTCAACGGTTGACGAAATGGGGCTTTATGAAAACATAATTCCCGTAACCTGTCACGATGATATGAAATTTACTCCGTATTCGTTCTTCCGTGATTTGATTTCGGCGGTTTTTGAATATACCGTTTCGCAAAAACTGTTTGATACAAACGATTTTTCAATGTTTGGAAATATTGATAACGAGGGTTTGGTTGAAGATTTGGTCAAATTGGTTCAACGTCCTATGCAAAATATGGGCGAAACCCGTGAAAAATATTGCAACGTGTTTGTGGCGATGCTTCAAGCCATTCCAAATACTTTGATTTATATTGAAAATTTTGAAAAAATTGATGAAAGTTCGCTTTATGTAATGGAGCAGTTGTTCGATTTCTTGGACGAATTGAGCATAAGTTATCTGATATCTTACGACAAAGATTATTCCTTGCATAAAAAATTCCATTTCTTATTGTCAAGAAGTTACTACACGGAAGTTACGCTGACGGCAACTCCGTTCCAAACTATTGTCAATGCGGATTATGATTTTTACAAAAATATTTTGACGGATTTTTATTTCCAACGAATTGCAAAATATGCTTGCGGAAGTACGTTGTTTTTGGATTTTGCAATTCAATATCTGCTTGAGTCAGGGGTTTATGAGTATGCCGAAAACTCAATAGAAATGGTTAACCCAAAGACAATAATTATTCCGTCAGGATTGGAAAAACTTATTAAACGCCGTTTGAATTTGCTAAAAGATAATGCGGAAAGTATAAGATTTTTGGCGACACTTGTTTTACTCGGAACTCGTGTTGATGAAAAAACAATTAATTCATTAGGTTACAAAGATTGGCAAAAAATTGGCGAAGAATTGGCTCAAATGGGTTATTTATACTCGTATAATAATTGCGTATATTTCCCGAATTACAACATTTTGCGAAAGGCTTTGCTTGAAGTTCTTGACCATGAAGAACTGGTTTCTATTGCAAATGAATTGTTTGAAAAAGTCTTTACGGATTCAATGCCGACACCTGTCAAAACCTTCTTCTACGATATTCTCGGGGATAACGAAAAGGTTATTTTTGAGTGGGAAAGTCTTACTAATATAAGTTTGGCAATGGGTGATTTTTCTTCTTATTTGAACTGTTCAAACGAAATTATGAAATGTTTGGAAAAATATTCTGACACTTGGTCACAAGAGGATTTGGACAAATATAAAATTTCCTTGTATGAAAACGTTGCAGACAATATGTATGAGTACAATCCGCAAGAAAGTGTCAAAATTGTGACAAAATCGCTGGAATATTTGAAAAACAGCGGGGATATCGACAAATACGTTGCACTCGGTTCAAAAATGATTCAGGGGGCAATGCAGGAAGGTGCGTATCTTTACGCTATGGATTTGACACACAATGTCTTATCTGCTCTTGAAAACTCTTCGATAGACCCGTCATCTCCTGATTTTGATTTGAATTTCTTAATAATGTCAATTCTGTATGTCAAAATTTTATTCCATATCGGAGCGTTCGGGGATTGCTTGGATATCGGCTACAATGTTTTGAATGTCTTGAATGCCGAGAACTTGCAGAAAATTGAATATACAATAATTACAAAAGACGAATTGGAATTTTTGATATCTGAATGTGTCGGATATATTGCATTTGTTGATGTTTTGACACTTAACGAAGATGTGAAAGAATTTTTGCAAATCTCACGCAAACTTATGCCGTTTATTCCGAAGGAATATGCGATATTTGAACAGTTGCAGAATTTGATAAAGGGTAGAGAAGTTAAGATAAATCCTCAAATGATGGGCGAAAAAGATTTATTTTCTTCTCTTCTTTACCATATTATAAATTCTTTTGACGGGTTCAAGGGTAATCCTGAGGGCTTTGCACGAGAAATGTACAAGGCGAAACTTATTGCAAGGTCTGCGATGTTGTATTCGGTTGAATTGTTTGCGGATTTGATGATTGGTTATGCTTATGTTCAACTCGGTTCGTTTGAAAAAGCTTCTTCAATGTTGTTTAAAATTATTAAAACCGCAAAAGAAAAAGGACTAAATTCCGTACTTCATTTGGCTTGGTATGTTTTGAGCGTTCTGTATATTTCGGAAGGTAAATTTGAACTTGCTTATGGCGTTTTGAATAATTCAATTATCCAAATGGAAAAAACCGGTGTGATGAGTGAATATTTGATAATGCTTGATAAGGTTAATATGTACAAGGTTATGATGTGTTTAAATTCAACCGAACAGGCACAAATTTGTATGAATCAGGCTTCGTTTATTGTCCAAAAATACGGATTGAATTTTAATTTAAATATTGACATTAATAAAATTATGTTAGAAAATCCGATAGGTGGCAAACCTGAAAAAGTTGAAGAAAAAGTTTCGGAAAATTCTGTAGAAACTCCTGAACAAAAATCAGCCAAAAGGATTGCCAAACCTAAATTTGAATCTGATGGAGAAGTTGTGGATCCGTCACAATTTTTCTCATAATTTGATAATAAAATGTTCAGAAAGAGAGGGAAAATGAAAATCTTATTTGCTTCTGCGGAAGTCGCACCTTTTTCAAAAGCGGGTGGACTTGCCGATGTTATCGGAAGTTTACCGAAAGAGTTGGAAAAAAGTGCTGAAATCGCAATATTTACACC
>CAVKDD010000014.1:0-11663 GCA_963654845.1 Acutalibacteraceae bacterium
ATCTGGTGGTTGGTTTCAGCATACGGCACTATGGAAAATTTGCCTGATGCGGTACTTTTCGTAAACGAAGAAGGCGTTATAGAATATTATAACAAACGTGCAAAAGAGATTTTTTGCTTTGTTGACAACAGTTTTGGCAGATATAAAATTTCTGACGTTGTGAAAAACGCTCACGAAACAATCGAAAAATCACTAACGGAACAAAAACCCGTACTTGCAACTGCTAAATTATCGGATTTGGAATTTTATGTAGAAATAAACGCACAACAAAAAGTTGGCGGATATTGCATTATTGCAAGAGATTTAACCTCTTTAACCAAAGAAATTACAAACGAAGAAAAAGTAGCAAAATTTAACAACGAAAAAAATGCAATGCTTGCAAAACTAAGTGATGACTTGAAATCACCATTAAGCTCAATGATTGGATTTTCACAAGGTTTGTTGGACGGATTGGGTGGTGATTTGACAGAAAAGCAAGACAAATATATAAAAATTATCAATTCAAATGCAAAAGATTTATACAATTTCTTGGACAAATTGCTAACGTTTTCTCAAGCGGAATCGTCAATATATCAAGAAAATTATCATACTTTTGACGTTATCGAACTGTTAAAATCCTCAGCAAAAGAATTTAGAGCGACTTGTGAAGAAAAAGGAATTACTTTTGATATAAACTGTGAGGAATTAACAAACAGAAATATATACACGGATTCTGAAGCATTAAAAAATGCTTATCTGAACATTTTAGAAGTCGCAACTTCAATGACGGAAAAAGGATTTATTGCGATAAAAGCCTCAGAACCGAAAGAGGAAATTCGAGAAGAATATAAACTTCCGGAAGGCAAAAGATTTTTATATTTGGAATTGAGAGACACGGGAAGCGGCGTATCGGAAGAGGATTTGAAGTATTTGTGCGAACCTTACGCCCAACTGGATAAAGGTAAAAAGAACATTTTACGTTCGCTAAAACTCGGTATCGCAAGCATTTTAATCAAACGGGCAAACGGAATAATAAATATTCGCTCGGAATTGAAAAAAGGCACAAAATACGAAATTTTATTACCTGTAGAAAAGGGAGCAGATGAGTAACGTAATTTTAAAAAACGTACGAAAAACTTATGACAACAAAAAAACTGTCATAAATAACGTAAATTTGGAAATTAAAGATAAAGAATTTGTAGTTTTAGTCGGAGCTTCAGGGTGCGGAAAATCAACTCTGTTAAGAATGATAGCGGGCTTAGAGGACATTTCTGACGGCGAAATTTATATCGGAGACAAAAAAGTCAACAATGTTCCGCCAAAAGACCGAGATATTGCGTTTGTTTTCCAAAGTTACGCACTGTATCCTCACATGACGGTTAGAGAAAATATCGCTTTCGGGCTAAAAATGAGAAAAGTCGATAAAAAAACGATTGATGAAAAAGTGGCTCAGGCGGCGGAAATTTTAAACTTGGGCGAATATTTGGAAAGAAAACCCAAACAACTTTCGGGCGGTCAAAGACAAAGAGTTGCACTCGGAAGAGCCATTGTTAGAAATCCGAAAGTATTTTTAATGGATGAACCTTTGTCTAATTTAGATGCAAAACTTCGTGTGCAAATGCGTTCGGAAATTAAGAAATTACACGAAAAACTGCAAACTACATTTATTTATGTAACTCATGACCAAACAGAAGCGTTGACAATGGGGGACAGAATTGTAGTTTTAAATAACGGTGATATCCAACAGGTGGATACTCCGAATGAGATTTACAACAACCCGAAAAACAGCTTTGTTGCAGGGTTTGTAGGTTCACCGCAAATGAATTTTATTGAAGGTAAAGACTTAGGACTTGACGAAAATATTTTGTACGGAATCAGACCCGAAAAAGTTACAAACTCAAACGGTGATATTAAATTAAGCGTAAATGTTGATATTACGGAAATGCTCGGAAGCGAAATTATTGTATATTTCAATATCGGTGACAAAAAATGTTCCGCAAAACTGCCTTCCGATACCAAAGTCGGCAAAACTTTAGACATTTGCATAAATTCGCATGATTTGTACAAATTCAATAAACAAACGGGCGAACGGATTTATTAAAAATATATAAAGAGATAGATTTATTAACATTATCGTGTATAATTAGATAAGACATTATTATTGGACGGGATTTTAGAAATGCAAAAAACATTGGAAAAAAGGGGAATTAAAAATATAGATTTTAACTGTGATTTAGCACAGAGTTTCGGGATTTATAAAAACAGCACGGAATCCAGATTGTTGGATTATGTAAGTTCTGTCAACATTTCTTGCGGCTTTCACGCAGGCGACCCGTTGACAATAAAAGAAGCGTTATTAAATGCAAAGAGCAAAAATATTGTAGTCGGAGCCCATGTCGGATATGACGATATTCAGGGCTTTGGTTACAGAAAAATGGACTTGGATTTTGACGAGTTGGAAGCACTTGTTATGTACCAAGTCGGAGCGTTAATGACCTTTGCAAAAGCCTACAATATGGAAATCGAACATGTAAGACCGCACGGGGCAATGTACCGTCAAGCAGCGGAAGACATTGAAGTTTCAAGAACCATAGCAAAAGCAATCAAAAAATGTTCAAAATGGTTGGTTTACTACGGTGCAACAGGTGATAAACTTGCTCAAGTCGGCGAAGAGGAAAACTTGCAGGTGGCTCACGAGGTTCACCTTGAAAAAATTTACGACAAAGAAGGAAATATCGACTTTTCCGCAAGAGATTTGGAAAACACGAATATTTCAATTCAAAGATTAAAAGACTTGTTGCAATACTCACAAGTTACAAACAATGAGGGCGGAAAGACAGTTGTCAGAGCGGATTCCATCCACTTTTCAAATAAACTTTCAAATGCAAAAGATTTGATTATTCAAGCAAGAGAAATAGTTGAACCGTTGCCGTTTAACTATATGAATGCTCAAAAATCAGGCTGGGTAGAATAATAATTTATTATTAATAAGGAATAAGTAAAAGTATGATAAAGAAATTAAAAGTACCAAAACAAGCAGGTTGGTTAATACCGGGATTACAGGTAAAAAGATGGTTTTTATTGATTTTTATCGGTGCTGCCGTGATGACGGTCGGTATTTTGATGTTGTTTGATTTACAACCGATATTCAACACGATGCAATTTATCAGAAAAATTGCGACAAAAATTTCAACCGAATGGCTTGCTTTTGCGTTCATAATGTTCGGTGCGGCAATATTTTTCAAAGGCTGGACAAAAACAAACCTTTCCATACTTGATATGGACGAAGACAGAAATAACGATGTACTTTTAGAAAACTTATACAGAAGGAGAAAACTTAACCGTGGACCTCGTATCGTTGCTGTTGGTGGCGGAACAGGCTTATCAATGCTATTGAGTGGTATCAAAAATATCACAAACAATATTACTGCGATTGTAACTGTCGGCGATGACGGCGGAAGCTCAGGCAAATTGAGAGAATCTTTGGGGATTTTACCACCGGGGGATATTCGTCACTGTATCACTGCGTTAGCGGATGACGAAGACTTGGTAAACAAGTTGTTTAAATACAGATTTGATGACGGAAAATGCTTGGAAGGTCACAGTTTCGGCAATTTGTTCATCACGGCTCTTTGCGAAATCACGGGCGATATGGTATCGGCAGTTAGAGCCTCTTCAAGAGTTTTGTCAATCAGAGGACGAGTTTTGCCTGCTACATTAGACGATATGAAACTTGTTGCGGAAATGGAAGACGGCAGAATTATTCACGGGGAATCTCAAATTCCTGAAGCTCACGGCAAAATTAAAAAATTATTCACCGAACCTAAACACTGCAAGGCTTTGCCTGAAGTTATCGATGCAATTCGCAATGCGGAATTGATTATTTTAGGGCCGGGAAGTTTATACACAAGTGTTATTCCAAACCTTTTGATTAAAGAAATTTCAGAAGAAATCGCAAAATCAAAGGCGAAGAAAATCTATGTTTGCAACATTATGACCCAACCGGGGGAAACAGATAATTATAAGGTTTCAGACCACATCAAAGCGTTGATTAAACACGCAGGGTCTTCAAAAATTGTTGATGCGGTATTGGTTAATAACTATTTGCCTGAGAAACCTGCCGACAAGTATCAAAAATCAAATTCTTACCCTGTAATTTTGGACACCCCTGAAATTAAGAAAATGGGCATAAGAATTTGTGCTAAAAAACTTATTGAAGATAACAAAGAAGGTTTAATCAGACACAGTTCAAACCGTGTTGCAAGAGCGATTTACTACTGGTTCAGAAAATCCTCAAAATAAAAAGGCGAAATCATGGTAAAAAAAGTTACTGTAAGAACACTAAAAAAACTAAAAGAAAATAACGAAAAATTTGCAGTTCTGACAGCTTACGATTACTCAACGGCAAAATATCTTGATGAGGCGGGAATTGATGTCATTTTGATAGGTGATAGCCTTGCTATGGTGGCTCTTGGCTATGAAAACACAAACGCAATCGGCGTTGAAGAAATGTCAATATTTACAAAAGCCGTAGCAAAAGGAGCATCAAGGGCAATGGTAGTAACCGACATGCCTTTTATGAGTTACACAACTGATATTCCGACAGCATTAAAAAACATTGGAAATATGGTCAAACTCGGTGCTAATGCGGTTAAACTCGAGGGTTGCAACGATTATATTTTAGAACTGATTAAAAGAAGCACCCAAACAGGAATTCCCGTTATGGGGCATATCGGTTTTACTCCGCAATCTCAAAACGTAATCGGCGGACACATTATTCAAGGCAAAACGGACGAAGCAATAGAAGAATTATTGCAACAGGCAAAACGACTTGAAAAAGCGGGAGCGTTTTCCATAGTTCTTGAAATGGTACCAAAAGACGGAGCAAAATATATTACGGAAAATATAAATATTCCGACTATTTCGTGCGGTGCAGGCATGTATTGTGATGCTCAGGTTATGGTTTGTGACGATTTGTTTGGTAAATTTTCAGAATTTAAACCGAAATTTGCAAGAAAATACGGCGATATGAGAGAATTAATTTTAGACTGTGCAAAAAGATATAAAGAAGATGTCCTTAGCGGAAATTACCCAAACAATGAGGAATGTTATTAACATATAAAAACATATAAGAAGGAAGTGAGCAAATGTTAGTTCATACAATCAAAGAAGTTAGAGAACAGGTAAAACAATGGAAAAAAGAAGGCTTAACGGTCGGTTTGGTTCCGACAATGGGAGCATTGCATAACGGTCACTTGAGCCTTATTAAAAAAGCTATTGAAAAATGCGACAAAGTCGTAGTTTCAGTCTTTGTAAACCCTATCCAATTCTGTCCGGGGGAAGATTTGGACAAATACCCGAGAACACTTGAAGCTGATACAAAATTATGCGAAGAAGCAGGTGTTAGCATCGTTTTTGCTCCGACTCCGACTGAAATGTACGGCGAAAATCAAATGAGAACAAACGATTTTCTAACCTATGTAATTCCGCCGTTTTTCTATGTAAATAAACTTTGCGGAAAATCAAGAGTAGGGCATTTTGACGGAGTTTGCACGGTTGTAAACAAATTATTCAATATCGTACAACCTGATTACGCCTTTTTCGGTCAAAAAGATGCTCAACAACTTATCATTATCAGAAAAATGGTCAAAGATTTGAACATCCCTGTCGAAATTATCCCGTGTCCGATTGTTAGAGAAGATTCAGGTTTGGCATTAAGTTCAAGAAATAAGTATTTATCTGAAGAAGACAAAAAGCACGCTTTAGCGTTAAGCCAAATTCTTAACAACATCAAACTTTGCTACAAAAAAGGTATTACAGATGTTGAGGCTCTTCGAGAAACAGCTTATTCAATTCTAAACGAACACCACGACTTGGAATATTTGGAATTTATGAATGAAAACGATTTGGAGGAAGTTAAAAAAGCGGACGATTCAACAAGAGTTTTCATCGCTTGTAAAGTCGGCGGAGTAAGACTTATCGACAATATTTTGTTAGGTGAATAATAATACTATATAAAAATAAAAAAGAGGTTGAATTTGATTTTCAACCTCTTTTTATTAGTTATTTTTTTAATTTTCGACTTATAAAAAATTACTTTTTGAAAATTGTTTGTTCTCTATCAGGACCTACAGAAACAATATCAATAGGAGTTTCAAGGATTTCTTCCAATCTTTCCAAGTATTTCTTACAATTTTCAGGCAATTCCTCATACGTTTTCACGCCTGTAATATCGGATTTCCAACCTTTATGAGTTTCATAAATCGGTTCCAAATACTGATGAATAAAGACATTTGTCGGGTAGTCATTATAAATTTTACCGTCACGAGTGTCACGATAAGCCGTACAAATTTTGATTTCGTCAAAAGTATCAAACACATCAATTTTAGTTAATGCGATTGAAGTCAAACCGCCGACAAGACAAGCATATTTCATCGTTACGGCATCAAACCAACCGCAACGTCTCGGACGACCTGTTGTAACGCCAAACTCGTGTCCGATATCTTGGATTAGTTTTCCTGTTTCATCTGTCAATTCGGTAACAAAAGGACCTTCACCGACTCTTGTAACGTAGGCTTTGGCAACCCCGATTACCTTGTCAATAACGGTAGGTCCATAACCTGAACCTGTTGAAGCTCCGCCACCGATTGGGTTTGAACTTGTTACAAACGGATAAGTTCCGAAATCCACGTCAAGCATAACGCCTTGAGCACCTTCAAAAAGGATTTTTTTCTTATCTTTTTTGGCTTTTCTCAACATTTCCTGCCAATCAAAACAAACATAAGGTCTGAAAATTTCGGCATATTTTTTGCACAATTCCAAAACTTCTTCTTTTGTATAAGTTTTCAAATTATAAACTTCTTTTAATTGTTTATTTTTTATCGGCAAAATCACATCAAGTTTTTCTGACAAGGCTATATCAGAATATAAATCTTCGATTTTCAAACCGATTCTTTGCATTTTGTCTGTATAAGTAGGTCCGATACCTTTTTTAGTAGTACCGATTTTACCTTTACCTGCCGTACTTTCGGAATATCCGTCAACTTCCGTATGCCAAGGCATTGTAATTGACGCTAACGGGCTGACCTTTAGTCCTGACAAATCAATATTTTCTTTTTTTAATCCGTCAATTTCTTCTTGGAAATATTCAGGCAAAATTACCGTACCGTTACCGATTAAACAAGTTTTTCCACCGTACAAAATTCCTGACGGAATTAAGTGAAATTTAAAAGTTTTACCGTGAGCAACAACAGTATGTCCTGCATTGCAACCGCCTTGATAACGGATAATTAAATCAGAATTTTCCGCCAATAAATCAGTAATTTTCGCTTTTCCTTCATCGCCCCATTGAGCTCCGACTACTACACAATTTTCCATAAATACACCCTTCATTTATTCTTTCTTCGCACAATTAATATTACAACAAACAAACTAAAAAAATGGTGTTTTGTTTCCAAAACACCAATACCTCTAATTATAATGTGTAAATATATACCCTTAAATTTCAAATAGACTGTGTAATCTTGTTTGAATGTCCTCTTCCTCAAGATCTTCAGTTATTCGATTCAAATCTATTGCCATTTGATAGTAATTCGCAGCATCATTCGTAAAGCCCATTTCCTGACTTGCACGTCCTGCATTGAAATACGCAAGTGTGTAATTCGGATTTAGCGAAATTGCTTCTTCAAAATATTCCAAAGCTTCTTCCGCATCCATCAAACCGTCTAAGTACAAAATACCCAAATTATTTTGAGCAAATTCGTTATCAGGTTTAAGCTCAACCGCCTTGTGATAAGCCACCAAAGCTTCCTCTAAATAATCCTTTTCCCACAAAGCAATACCTACTTTTGAATAAGCACGGAATTCTTCAGGATTAAGAGTAATGGCATCACAATATGCTCTAATCGCCTTGTCTAAATCGTATTCCGCCATGTAAATATCACCTAAGGCAACGTACAAATCATAGTTGCTCGGGTCTAAAATTATACCTGACTGATAAGTCGAAACGGCAGCTTCAATATTACCTTTTTGTTCAGCGTAAATTGACCCCAGTGCCTGACAAACAATAGATGTCCATTCGGCATCAGGATTAAGCGAAATAGCCTTTTGATAATGTTCAATCGCATCGTCATAAAGTTCCGCTCTTGCATAAGCATAGCCTAAAGAATTGTTATAGAACGGATTTTCAGGTTCTCTATCTACTGCCAACTTAAAAGCACTGATTGAATTTAATTTGTCGTCTTTTGATATATAAAGATGACCGAGTTCATAGTAAATCTGTGCTGTATCGATATCAAATTCCAACAATCTTTCATAACAATCAATCGCTTCTTCGGTATTTTCAGGGAAATAAGTTTGCAAAATTGTCGCAATTTTCACCAAAATTTCACGGTTCTTCGGATTTGCTTCCAAAACCTTACGATAGCAGCTCAAAGTTGTATCAATATCGTTATTTTTTAGTGCCAAATTGCCGAGTTTTTGATAAAAATAGTCACTTCCCGAAGTTTTTTCAACCGCAGATTGATAAACCTTTTCCGCAGAATCGTACATTTTGAATTTTTCCAAGAATTTTCCCACAGTATTGTAAGAAAATATTGAAACATCATTACTCATGTTACGATAAAACATTTTCATTGTCGGTCTGTCCCATGCCAGCATGATACTACCGGTTAAGAAATAGTACAAAAAGCCGACATAGTCTTTATAAGTCGCATTTTGAGAATTGATTTTTTGGAGTAGTGATTGAGATAAAATCATTCTCGGACGACCTGAAGCAAGCGGATTCATTGAAATTGCAGACTTGAATTCTTTTTCTGCCGATTCGTAGTCTTCCGCAAGTTGCATGAAATACCCTGTATATAAATGAGCATCTTTATTTTTCGGCGAAAGCACAACTGCCGTCTTACATTGTTCAATAGCCGTCCCCAAACTTATTTGCCCTTGTTCCCACATTAAAGTTGCAAGTCTGTAATAAGTTTCAGGAATGGTCGGGTCATATTTTACCGCATCAACGTAATGTTCAACAGCTTCTTCCAAATCGTTATTTCTTTGCCCGATTAGATATTTTTCGTGGGCTACCCTTGCTTTCTCTAACGATTCCCTCGCCTTTTCCTTATTTTCGATGTTATTTGTGCCGATAAATGGCATTAAAACTTGTTCTGACATTTTGAAGCTCCAATATAATATATAGATTTACATGTAGTGTCGTAACGAAATCTCTCATCTTTAATAATTTGCTTCAAAACTCCTTCATTTGTATTAGATAGTGGAGTAAATTTTAGAATAAGAAAGTGGGGCGAAATACACACCCCACTTATATAATAAACCTATTATTTAATACTTTCTTAATTGTTGTTACTTTGCCATTTCATAAAAAGTTGCAACATCTCGATGTATAACCAAACCAAAGTTACCATCAAAGAAAATCCGAAATACCATTCCATGCTCTTATCAACACGAGAAGAAAACTCTTCGATATTTGAGAAATCCATGATTAAACTAAATGATGCAATCGCAACAATTACAAGGCTGACACCGATTCCAACAGGTCCGTTTGAGTACAAAAACGGAATACTTACATGGAACAAAGAAAGAACCAGTTGAAGCATGTAAAGTACAAAAATTGAAGTAATCGAAATCATCATGACTGCACGGAATTTTTCGGTACATCTGATAACTTTTGTTGAATATAAAATAAGCATGGTAAATAGAGCAATAAAAGTTGCTACAGTAGCCTGAAGCACAACACCGGGAAATGCCCTGTTTACGACAGCGGACAGATAACCTAACGCAAGCCCTTCAAGCATTGCATACAAGGGAGTAGTCAGGATTAAAAACTTGTTTTTCGGCATGAAACAAATTGCCAAACACATGCCAAGTCCACCCCAAATACCAACGTTGTAAAGCAAAGCCGCCTTATCGGCAAACCCTGTAAGTTGCAAATACCAAGTATAGGAAAAAGTTGCAAGCATGAGCAAACCTAAAAAGCATGTTTTTAAGATTGTCCCGCCAATAGTCATGGTTGAGGTTTCGCATAAGGAGTTAAAGCTGTCTTGTCTTATAAAACCTTCTCTAAGTGTCGGATTAGCCATAAAATACACCTCCTAATAAGTAAATAACATATCCGCTAAAAATATAACATATAAAAGAAAAATCTCAATTAGTAAAGAAAAAATAAAAAAAGGACTTTACAATAAAAAATGTTTGGTGTATATTAAAGAAGTCGGCAGAGATGCCACAGAATAATCCTCAGTAGCTCAATGGCGGAGCATTCGACTGTTAATCGAAGGGTTGCTGGTTCGAGTCCAGCCTGGGGAGCCATAAAGGAGATGTCAATGACATCTCCTTTATTTTATTAATTAGAAAAGCTTAAAAACATAAAAACAGAGTTCAAATTATTTTAATGACCAGCTAGGTTTGAACGGATAGAAGAATTTATTTATTGATTTTTTGATATTTGCTTAGGTTGTTTATGAGGAAGGAAATTGCTAGCGGTGACAACTTTCTTTCCAGTTTCTAATTCCAACTTTTCTTTTGCTTCTTTAGCAATTTTACCGCCTCGTTTAGCAGATTTTTTGTTTTCTTCCATACCAGTTGCATTTTCAGCCTCGGCAATTTGTCTTGTAGATAGTTCAGCTAAAGCCGTAAAAATTAACTCAGCCTCTGACATGTGGTCTCTAAGGTTCTGTGATTTTAACCCTTTCAAATTTTTATGTTCTTTTACGGACAATCCGGACCATTCTTGATGAATAATATTCGTCAAAATTGCATATTCTTCACCCTCTGTAATTTCATGGTCTTTCCAGTAATCGGTCAATTTATTTCTTGTTTCTTGACCTGTCATTCGTTGCTGAATCCACTTTTCAGAACGTCCAAGTTTTTGGTAAGTTTCTCTTGCCCTATCAATCGCTTTTGAAGGGTCTGCCATTTCGTGAACACGCTCTTGACCGACTTTAGCCAACCATTGTTTAATAGGTTCAGCCTTCTTTGACGGAACAGACTGGATAATTCTAAATATACCTTCTACATCCGCACAATTAACTTTTTGCATTCCCCCAGCAGTTTGCATTTTAAGGGGGGTGACAATTTGTCCCCACCCTTCAGAAAGTTCCAAATCACGTTTCCTTAGTTTCTTTATGTAATCTTTGGGATTAACTGAATCCGTCAATATTCTAACAATATCTTCAACGCTAAAATACCATTTATTCTTTTCTTCATCATAAATATGTCTAATTCTTTTATTCTCAAATAAAATTAAATCTTCACTCATTATCACCACTCCAACTAAATTCATACTATAAAATTATGTTGAAAATGTCAACAACTCGTGGTCAGGGATAACCTTGAACACGAGTTGTTTATTATAAAGACCTTTATTTTTAGTGTTGTTTATAGACTTTGCTTGTATAAGATTCAATATGTGGCGTATCGATTTCAAACACATGGATTCTTCCAGGTCCTAAATCTACCGCTACCTTACCCTGTGATACTTGGAATTCACTCTTTTCTCCATAACTTGGCAACAAGTTCACTAATTTTTGATTTTCTTTCAAGGTTGGAACAATTACATTACAAGCCGTTCTTCTATTGACATTTCTGTTCGCAATAACAAGTAACGTTCTGCCTTTTCGGTGTCTTGCAAACGCAATAACTTGGTCGGATTTGTCCTTCTCTTTATTCAATAC
>CAVKDD010000015.1:0-11558 GCA_963654845.1 Acutalibacteraceae bacterium
AGTTTTTCTAAACGCCATTGAAACTTCTGTTCCGACACCTGTCAGCGTGGATTATAAAGAAAAAATGGATAAACTTAAACAACAAACAGAAGGCTTATTTAATAAATAGCAAAAAAAAAACGACTGTGAAAGTCGTTGGAAAATCAATAGGAAAAAGGGAAAGGAAATTTTTATTCGGAAGTATAATGCTATTCTTATGCGTTGAAAGTTTTGAATGAGGAATCAACGTTCTTAGAAATTACTTTCTTAACTGAATCTAATTCTGTTGATATAGCATTTTCTTCTGTATCTAACTGCTTCAATCTCAATTCTAAGTCTTTATCTTGACCTTGAATTATCTCGATTTTTGCGTTAATTGTTTCGATTTGTTGATCATATTTTGCTTTATTGTAGTTGTATTGGTTCATTGCATCATTGTATGCGTTATCATCGCTTTCTGTTGTTGTTGTCAAACCATATTCTGTATAAATTTCATTACCGAAAGCATCTGTTTTGATTGAACCGTCAGCGTTTGTATCGTAAATATAAATATTGATGTATCTGCCTGATGTATCTTGGTCAACTCTTGCTGTTGCGTTTTTGATTTCTCTTGTTTCTGTAGTTGTTCCGTAAACATATGATTTAATACCTGACAAAGATGCACTTGTTTTGTCGCTATAGTCAGCATCATCTACTTGTTGTTTATTGTAAAATACAGGGTCATAAGAACCGGTTGAAGAATTCTTTTGGTATCTTACATACCAACCTTGATCGCCGTATTTTTCTGTTAACAAAGCAAGGTAAGTTTTTTCCATTGTCAAAATATCTTGTACTTCTGCTGATTCTAATGTTGACAAATACGGATCTGATTTGATTGCTTCGTCATCAATAGTTGCATCAGGATCGATTGCTCTTAATTTTGTTGAACCAACATAGAAAGATTCGTTTCCGTCTTCGTCAACTTTTTTAGTTGTTACTACAGAACCGTTTGAAACTACGCTTTCTGTTTCATAAGCTTGAGTGTAGTTCAAGATGTACAAACCGTTTTGTTTTGCAACCAATGAGTTGATTGTGTTTGTTTCAGAACCATCAACGAAAGTGTAAGTTGTCTTTGTATAATCTTCTGTTGACGGTGGTGTCGGTACTACTAAGTTACATAGTTGGCTATAGTAGTTTGAAGATTCGTTAGACAAGGTTGTTCTTTGTTGGTTTATTTGTTGTCCTTCGTATTCAACGTTATTTTTTCTTGCGGTCAGACTTAAAAATCTAGCCTGTGATGCTGCCATACCCATAGTAGTGACCCTTTCATCTTGTTTCCTATATTTTATTTATCGGCATCTTTATCCCGCTTCTTTAATTTTTTGAGTTGTTTTGTTAATATTTCGTTACAATAATAAAAGAGAACAATAAATAGACGAGTATTGCAAAGCCCAATGTAGGTCGGAATTGCTATTCCGACAATTAAAATAACATTGTTGGCGTGGCAACGCCAACCTACTTTCTATACGGTTGCATTATAGGCATTGTCTGAGATTTAAAATTATTCCCTATTGACTGAGAGTAACTATCAAGTAGTAAAATAAATTTGTACAGTTTATTAGGAGAACAAAAATGAGCAAAAATGTAATTATAATCTCATCTTCCCCGCGTAAAGGCGGAAATTCAGACACTCTATGCGACAAGTTCGCTCAAGGGGCAAAAGATGCAGGTAACAACGTAGAAAAAATATTTCTTAAAGACAAAAAAATCAACTACTGCACAGGCTGCGGTTTTTGTAACACCAACGATTACGGCGGTTGTGCTCAAAAAGACGACATGAACGAAATATTAGAAAAACTCATCACAGCAGACGTAATCGTTTTTGCAACACCTGTTTATTTTTACACTATGTGCGGTCAGATGAAAACCTTTATCGACAGATTTTGTGCAAGATACATCCACATTTCTAACAAAGAATTTTACTACATAATGACCGCCGCTGACGGCAATCCGCATGCTATGGACAGAGTAATCGTTGAATTTGACGGGCTTATGGCATGTCTTCCGAACCCGACAGTCAAAGGTCAGCTCGTAGCAACAGAAGTTTGGCAAAAAGGTGATATCGAACAAACCGACTATCCGCAAGCTGCTTACGATATGGGAAAAAATGTTTAATAAAAATCCCGTTTTTTAACGAAAACAAAATTAAATTTCTACTTTTAAGCATTAAAAAAAGACTTCCGAAATCTCGGAAGTCTTTTAAGTTATGAATTTGAAAACGATTAGTGTTGTTCGTCATCAATATCAAAATCAGGAGCACCAAACATACCTTCAATTTCTTCCAAAATTGCAGATGGTTTTCTTGCTTGATTTCTTTGAGCAACTGCACGTTTTCTTTCTTCTCTGTCACGTTCTTCATCAGCATTGATTAGGTGATGGAAGCCTGTACCTGCCGGAATCAAACGACCGATAATAACGTTTTCTTTCAAACCTCTTAACAAGTCTTTCTTACCGTCAACTGCTGCTTCTGTCAAGATTCTTGTTGTTTCTTGGAAAGAAGCGGCTGAAATGAAGCTTTCAGTGTTCAAAGAAGCTTTTGTGATACCTAACAACATGTATTCACATTGTGCAGGTGCTTTACCTGCTTCTTCTGCTGCTTTGTTTTCTTTTTCAAAAGTTTGCATTTCAATCAATTCACCAGGTAACAAGTTTGTATCACCTGCGTCAATAACTTTAACTTTCTTAGTCATTTGACGAACGATAATTTCAATGTGTTTATCAGCAATTTCAACACCTTGAGAACGATATACACGTTGTACTTCGTCAACCAAGTATTGTTGTGCTGCTTCAGGTCCGCATAATCTCATTACATCATGAGGGTTCATAGGTCCTGAGGTCAACGGTTGACCTTTTGTAATCTTTTGTCCGTTAGACACGATTACGTTTGAATCAATCGCATATTTGATTTCAACAGATGAGCCGTTTTCATCAACCAAGAACAATCTCGGAAGTCCGTCATCATCAATTTCAATCTTAGCAGTACCGTCATTTTCTGCCAAAATAGCACAATCTTTCGGTTTTCTGCCTTCTAACAACTCTTCTACTTTCGGAAGACCTTGAACGATATCGCCTGTCTTTTCTCTTTCAAATACCAATGTCGCAAGCAAGTCACCTCTTAGAACCAATGCTCCCGCACCGATTTGCAACATTGTACCTGGGCTAATCAAGTACGGACGACCGTTTCTGATTGAAACAGAACCTTTATTAACCGCTGTAACAACACCTGATACAGGAGAAGTTTCGCCACTTTCTGCTAAAACTTTATCAGTTTTTACGAAGTCACCCTTCTTAACTACTGATTTTCCTGATACAGATACAACTGTTTCGGAACTGTCAGAAATCAAAAGTAATCTTCTTACTTCTTCATCGTCAGTTTTGATTGAAGCAACCGCATCATTTACTGCCAAAACTTGAGTTTTAGCAACAGGAGTTCTTGGGTCAATAGTTTCACCGTCTTTTACCAACAATTCTGTTTGTAAAGATGAAGCCTTTGAAGAACCTTCCATTTCACGACGTACAATCAAGTTTTCCAATACAACGATTCTCAAACCGCCTTGAGCGTCAAGTTCAACCATACCCTTCAAGTGTGACAAGTAACCTTGCATTTGAAGAACTAAGCTTGTTCTTGTAATTGTTGCACCGTCAACGTTTCTAACTCTTGCACCGTCTTTGTATTGAAGTTGAGTTACAGGAATGATATCAATCAATTCATCGGTTGTGTTGAATCTGATTGAAACATCTTTTTGGTCAACATCTAATACTTGAACAGGTCTTACCAAGATTTGAACAGGTTGATTTGCGATTGAATCTTCATCCAAAGTCAACGCTGAATCAATTTCTTCGTCCAAATCATCAAGCGGTAAATCATCTACTGAAGAATCCATAATTGAAACGATTGAAGTTTCTTTAGCCTTAATTCCGTCAGCAATTACGGTACCTTTCTTGATAACTTCGCCTTCGTCAACTTTCAATTCTGAAATGCTTGACAAAGTATGAACTTCACCAGGTCTTACGGTAATTTCGTGAATTACATCGTTGTATTCTTTAAATTCAACAACACCGTCAATGTGGCAGTAAACATCTTTAACGATTTCAGTACCTGCAGTAACCGCAGTACCGTTTTCAACCATTTTCAATGTGCTGTCTTTATTGATTTGGTGAATTTCCTCAGGAATAAATACAACCTTACCAGGTTTTGTAATAATTTGATTTTCGTCAACTTCAACATCAACGTATCTGATTTCACCTGAAGAAGAAACTGAACAATCATCATCTACCAATTCGGCAATAATCATACCGTTTTCAACTGTTGTATCAACAGGAGCTTTAACGATATATTTTTCACCTGTAGCTTCAACTGTCCATAATTGTTCTTTCTTAGTTTGTTCAAATACAGCGTTTTCAGGTTGTAAAGAAGCGATAACGATTGTCAATTCTTTACCTTGAACAATTTTCTTAATTGTTTTGCCGTGAGATTTAACATTTTCAACCACCAAATCTTCACCTACACGAACTTCACCACCGTGTTCCGAGATTGTTAAGGTTTCTGCCAAAACTCCGCCTTCTGAAACTTTTTCGCCGTCTTTTACAAGAACTTTTGAACCACCAGGAAGAGTGTAAACATCACCGCCAAGAACCCAAATAACACCTTGTTTGTTTGTAGTTCTTGAAACGTTACCTTGTCTGTCTTTCTTTTCATCAGCCTTGAAGTCTTCAAATACGATTTCACCGCTGATATCAGCAAAGATATCTTTTGTAGCTTTTTCTGTTACACCTTGAGTTTGAGGTGAGTGTTCAGCCATTTTGTAACCTTTTTCAACCTTCATACCGTCAGTGATAAACAAGGTAGCACCTGCAGGAATGTGGTATTTTGTAGTTCTCTTTTCGCCTTTAACTTCGATATCAGCTTCGTACATTGAAACTTGAACGATATCACCGTGACGAGTTCTCAATTCTCTTGCTTTGATTTTTGAACTTACAACACCAGCTTCACGAGCGATAATTTCTTTCTTAGCTTCTTTAACGCCAACCGCACCACCTGTGTGGAAGGTTCTCATTGTCAACTGAGTACCCGGTTCACCGATTGACTGAGCAGCGATAATACCGATTGCTTCACCGATATCAACCAATTTTTGAGTTGTCATTGCCCAACCGTAACATTTTTGGCAAACACCGTATTCCAAACCGCAAGTCAAGCCTGAACGAACTTTCAATTCTTGCAAGTCTAAGTTTGAAATCTTCTTGATTGCATCTCTGTCCATTGTTGTACCTTTAGTAACAAGAACGTTACCTTCAGCATCAACGATATCTTGTGCAACTGTTCTACCCAACAATCTGTCAATCAACGGAACGATAACTTTATCTCTTTCGGTGATTGCTTTCAAGTTGATGTATTTGTCAGTATGACAATCGTCTGCTCTGATAATTACGTCTTGTGCAACGTCAACCAAACGTCTTGTTAAGTAACCTGAATCGGCTGTTTTCAACGCTGTATCTACAAGACCTTTACGAGCACCGTATGATGAAATGATGTATTCGGTAACTGACAAGCCTTCTTTAAAGTTTGATTTAATAGGCAAGTCGATGATTTGACCTTGTGCGTCTGCCATCAAACCACGCATACCGACCAACTGTGATACCTGTGACAAGTTACCACGGGCTCCGGAGAACGCCATCATATATACCGGATTCAATTTATCAAAGTTTTCTACAACCTGTTCGGTTAATTTCGCCGTTGTTTCAGACCAAGTGTCGATGACCTTTGTATATCTTTCTACTTCGGTAATTTCACCTTTCAAGTATCTGTTTGTAGATTTTTCAATTTCACTCTCTGCTGATTTCAACAAATCTTTTTTGATAGACGGAACTGATAAGTCAGCAATAGAAATTGTTGTACCTGAAATTGTAGCGTACTTATAACCTAAGTTTTTAAGTGCGTTAGCCAATGTTGCAGCTTTCGCTCCGCCGTATTCCAAATACATCTGACCTAACAATTTCTTCAAAGAACCTTTGTCCATTTGTTTGTTAATGAAATCAGGAGTTTTCTTTGTATTTGTATATGTTTTTTCCATTCTAATTTTCCTTCAATTAGTTATTTTTTCCACTGATTTTGCACTTACGCTAGTGCTTTTCTAACTTCTTGGTTGAAGATAATTCTACCAACTGTAGTTTCTAATCTGTTACCTTTTTCATCTCTAACGACAATCTTATCGTGAAGTTTGATAACTCCTACTTCCAACGCTGAAATAGCATCTTGGAAGTTATAGAAGTAACCTTTTACTTCTTGGTTAGGATCTTTGATAGTAGTTAAGTAGTACATACCCAAGACCATATCCTGAGAAGGTGTAACAATAGGTTTACCGTTAGCAGGTGCCAACAAGTTGTTAGTTGCCAACATCAACATTCTTGCTTCTGCTTGAGCCTCAATAGATAGCGGAACGTGAACAGCCATTTGGTCACCGTCGAAGTCAGCGTTGAATGCTGTACATACTAACGGGTGAAGCTGAATAGCACGACCTTCTACCAATTTCGGTTCAAATGCTTGAATACCAAGTCTGTGCAAAGTCGGAGCACGGTTCAACATTACAGGGTGTCCGTCGATAACTTCTTCTAAGATATCCCATACAATGTGTTCCGAACGTTCAATCTTTTTCTTTGCTGATTTGATGTTTTGAACATATCCTCTTTCGATAAGTTTATTAACAACAAACGGTTTGAAAAGTTCGATTGCCATTTCCTTCGGCAAACCGCATTGGTGCAACTGTAATGAAGGACCAACAACGATAACCGAACGACCTGAGTAGTCAACACGTTTACCTAACAAGTTTTGACGGAAACGACCTTGTTTACCTTCAATAATGTTAGACAAAGATTTCAACGCACGGTTGTTAGGACCGACTACGGTTCTTCCACGACGTCCGTTATCAATCAAAGCGTCAACTGCTTCTTGCAACATTCTCTTTTCGTTTCTAACGATGATTTCAGGAGCACCCATTTCCAAAAGTCTTTGTAAACGGTTGTTTCTGTTGATTACACGTCTGTACAAATCATTCAAATCTGATGTTGCAAAACGTCCGCCGTCTAATTGAACCATAGGTCTTAAGTCAGGCGGTGTTACAGGTAACACGTCCATAATCATCCAAGTAGGGTTGGTTTCTGAAGAAATCAAGCTATCTAGTAATCTCAATCTCTTAATTAATTTAGATTTCTTTTGAACAGAAGTTACATTTCCTGCCAATTCACCTCTAATTTCTTCTGCCAACACTTTAATATCAATTTCGGAAAGCAATTCTTTAATTGCTTCAGCACCGATACCAACTTTCAAAGTTGATTCTTCGTTGCTTTCCATATATTCATCATATTCATCTTCGGTTAACAACTGTAATTTTCTGAAATCACTGTCGCCACCGTCAATTACTACATAGCTGTTGAAGTAAATAACTTGTTCCAAATCTTTCAAAGTCATATCCAACAACAAGCCAAGATATGAAGGGATACCTTTTAAGAACCAAATGTGTGACACAGGTGCCGCCAATTTGATGTGTCCCATTCTGTGACGTCTTACTTTTGAATCTGTAACTTCAACACCGCAACGTTCACAGATGATACCCTTATGTCTTACTCTTTTGTACTTACCGCAATAGCATTCCCAGTCCTTTGTAGGTCCAAAAATTCTTTCGCAGAACAAACCGTCTCTTTCAGGTTTTAAAGTACGGTAATTGATGGTTTCCGGTTTGGTAACTTCGCCGTGTGACCATTGAAGTATTCTCTCCGGAGATGCCATACTTATTCGTATATAATCAAAATAATCAATACTTGTAGACAATTTTAATTCTCCTTATAATTATAGATCACCACCGAAAGTAGTTGGTGTTTCAAAGAAGTTGATGTTCAACAACTCTGAATCAACGTCAGACAATGTACGTTTTGGAGCTGATTTTCTCAAATCGTCCATATCTGTCATCAAATCTACTTCCTGTCCGTCTTTTTTCGCTACTGTAATATCTAAACCGATACTTTGCAATTCTCTTACAAGTACCTTAAATGATTCAGGAATACCCGGTCTCGGGATATTGTCGCCCTTAACGATTGCTTCGTACGCTCTGTTTCTACCGTTAACATCATCTGATTTGATTGTTAACATTTCTTGAAGAGTATAAGCAGCACCGTAAGCTTCCAATGCCCAAACTTCCATTTCACCGAATCTTTGACCACCGAATTGAGCTTTACCACCCAATGGTTGTTGAGTTACAAGTGAGTAAGGACCGGTACTTCTTGCGTGAATCTTGTCATCTACAAGGTGAACAAGTTTCAAGAAGTATGTCAAACCGACAGCAACAGGTCTGTCAAACGGTTCACCTGTTCTACCGTCAATCAACAATACTTTACCGTCTTCGCCAACCCAATCACAGCCTGATTCTTTGATACCTCTAAGAAGTTCTGCTTTTGTTGCGATTTCGGATTGATTTTCACCGTACATTTCATCGAATGCAGGTGCTTCATAGTGGTCGCCTGTCAAGTATGCAGCCAAACCTAACAACAATTCGTAAGTTTGACCAACGTTCATACGAGAAGGTACACCAAGTGGGTTCAACACGATATCAACAGGAGTTCCGTCAGGCAAGAACGGCATATCTTCTCTAGGTAAGATTCTTGATACGATACCTTTGTTACCGTGACGTCCTGAAAGTTTATCACCGACAGAAACCTTACGTTTTTGTGCAATGTAAACTCTGATTACTGTGTTAGCACCTGGTGGTAATTCATCACCTTTTTCTCTGTCAAATACCTTAACATCGAGAACTCTACCACCTTCACCGTGTGGAACACGCAATGAATTATCTTTAACATCTCTTGCTTTTTCCGCAAAAATTGCTCTTAACAATTTTTCTTCAGGCGGATGTTCAGATTCACCTTTCGGCGTAACTTTACCAACAAGAATATCGTCTGCATAAACTCTGGCACCGATTCTGACAATACCACGTTCATCCAAATGTCTCAAAGCATCTTCCGAAACGTTTGGAATTTCACGAGTAATTTCTTCAGGTCCCAATTTAGTTTGACGAGCTTCAATTTCTAATTTTTCAATGTGTAATGATGTGAAGATATCATCGTGTACGCATCTTTCAGAAAGCAAGATAGCATCTTCGAAGTTATAGCCTTCCCAAGGCATATAAGCAACTAGAATGTTTTTACCTAATGAAAGTTCGCCGCCGCATGTTGAAGCACCGTCTGCGATTACATCGCCTGCTTTAACCTTGTCACCTTCGTGAACGATAGGTTTTTGGTTAATACAAGTATCTTGGTTACTTCTTACATATTTCATCAATGTGTAAATGTGCGGTTTACCTTGTACATCTCTGATAACGATTTCTTCACCGACAACTCTTTCAACAGTACCGTCAACATCTGAAACGATAACCATACCTGAGTCTTTTGCTACACGAGATTCAAGACCCGTACCAACTCTCGGTCTTTGAGTAATCAAAAGCGGAACGGCTTGACGTTGCATGTTAGAACCCATCAATGCACGGTTAGCATCATCGTGTTCAATGAACGGAATCATTGAGGTTGCAACAGAAATGATTTGGATAGGACAAACACCGACAAAGTCGATTTTTGATGCTTCACACATGATAAATTCGGAACGATATCTTGCAGGAACCATGTTTTCTACAAATCTTCTGTCTTTTGTCAACTTAACGTCAGCAGGAGCACAACGGAAGTTTTCATCGGCATCGGCTGTCATATAAACAACTTCATCAGTTACAACGCCGTCTTTTACAACGAAGAACGGAGATTCAACAAAACCGTAATCGTTAACTTTAGCGTGAGTAGCCAATGAACCAATCAAACCTGCGTTCGGACCTTCCGGAGTTTCAATCGGACAAATACGACCGTAGTGAGAAGGGTGAATATCACGAACAGCAAATCCTGCTCTTTCTCTTTGCAAACCACCCGGTCCTAATGCTGAAATACGTCTTTTGTGAGTTAATTCAGCAAGAGGGTTGGTTTGATCCATGAACTGTGATAATTGTGAACTTCCGAAAAATTCCTTCAAAGAAGCAACCAACGGTTTTGTGTTCAACAAGTTCAACGGTGTCAAGGTTTCAGAATCTTGTAAAGTCATTCTTTCTTTAACGATTCTTTCAATTCTTGACAAACCTACTCTAAATTGGTTTTGCAACAATTCGCCTACTGAGCGGATTCTTCTGTTACCCAAGTGGTCGATATCATCTAATTGACCTTCGTCATAAGTTAAGTTAATCAAATATTCAATAGTTGAAACGATATCTTCAACAGTCAATGTACGTTGGTTTTTAGGGATGTTCAAATTCAACTTTTTGTTCAATTTGTAACGACCAACACGACCGATATCGTATTTCTTTTCATCAAAGAATCTTGATTCTAAGATTTGACGTCCGCCTTGTGGAGAAGCAGGATCACCAGGTCTTAGTTTTTTATACAATTCAACCAAAGCTTCATCTGTAGTTTCGGTTGGGTCTTTTTCTAAAGTTTTCTTCAAAAATTCAAAGTGTGTGAATTTAGATTCCATTTCGGAAACTGAAATACCCATTGCTTTCAACAAAGTTGTAGCAAGGATTTTTCTGTTTTTGTCGATTTTAACGTGAATAACGTCGTTAGAATCTGTTTCGATTTTCAACCAAGCACCACGGTTAGGAATCATTGTAGCATTGTACAAACGTTTTCCTGTCGGTGACGGGTCACACTTAAAGTAAACACCAGGTGAACGAACGATTTGTGAAACGATTACACGTTCCGCACCGTTTACAATGAAAGTACCTTTGTCAGTCATTGTAGGGATATCACCGATATAAACTTCTTGTTCTTTGATTTCACCGCTGTCACGGTTAACCAATCTAATCATAACACGCAACTGTTTTGCATAAGTTGCATCATGAATACGAGCCTCTTCAACCGTGTACTTTGCGTTGTCGAAAGTATAATTCGGCAAGAAGTGTAGCTCTAATCTTCCTGTGTAGTCTTTAATAGGAGAAAAAGAAAGTAATTCTTCCTTCAAACCTTCCTTCAAGAACCACTCAAATGATTTTTTTTGCACCTCAATAAGGTCCGGTAAATCGTCCAAACGGGTGTGTGGAATGCCCATTGGCGTTACTCTTTTTGCATATTTTGTCTCAGACATCAATTCACCTCATTTTAATAATGATGTACTACTATAAAACGTTTTCTAACTTAAGGCTGTAAACCCTCTGCCAAAAATTTTGGCAAATAACTGCAATTTCAGGGAGTTGTACAAGTTGTGGAATTTTGTTTTTTCATGTTTTATGAATTAGGCACAATTCACCCAACTTTACTTTTGCATGTTACTTCATCATATTACATCAATATCCCTAGTCAAGTAATTTTGGCGAATTTTTGAAAAATTTTTTAAATTTTTTGTAATAAATTTTTACAAACTGACATAAAAAAGCGGAAAGTTTGATTATAATTGAATTTCAGTGTCAATCCCCCAAGTAGAAAACCAAAAAACTTCAAACCTTTGCACAAACCTCACAATC
>CAVKDD010000016.1:0-11338 GCA_963654845.1 Acutalibacteraceae bacterium
CGTTGGGCAAGTATGCCCAACCGACAATTCAGTATCACAATAACGTGAAAATCGTCAAATAAAACTACACGCTGGCGTTGCCTTCGGTTTTAATTTTTTCAATTACGTTTTTGCCGCCTTCCACCTGTTTTGAATATTCCAAAACATACGCAGTCGCTTCCTGATCTCTTGCGATTGCTTCCTGCAAGGCTAAAATTTCTTCCATAGAAAGTCGTTTTGTAAATTCATCGGAACTGTCAATTCGGTACTGTTTGAACAACTTTTGCGTAGGATAATCAAACCCCGGTAAATCAGACTTCAACGAATACCACCTGTAAAAATTATGCAACAAAATATACTTATTAATCTCACCGTTACGCAAAACAAACATAGGTTCAGTTTTTAGTTTGAACCCCTGCCCCGTAATCAATCCGAGATAAAACGCCTCAAATCCTGCTTTTTCGTAAATCAGCCCTTCTTCTTCCACGATAAGATTTAAAAATTTGTCAGCATTTTCAACGTGATAAACCTTTGTATTTGCCGCCTTAACATAATCTAACAGTGCATTTGGGTCACAATTAGTTTTATTAACAATCGAAGTTACATTTTCCTTCACATCGGCAATAGTTTGTTTGGTTTTGCTGTTTATGGTGAGCGAAGCACCTTTTCTTATAACATTTTTGGTACTTTTATTTGAATAACTGCTTTTTGTCGAATTTCTCAAGCGAAACAACAACATTCGCTCTTTCATACTCAAAAATAATTGTTTTAGGTTTTTAGATAAATTTTCCATAATGAAAGTTTACCGCATTTTTCGGTTTAATTACACATACAAATATATGAAAAAAGAGGATTTAACAAAAATTAAACCCTCTTTTTAAAATTTTCGGAAACTTAACCTAGTACAAAGTGATGTAATTCAACAAGGTTAAAAATCCTGCTGCGGTTGCACCTTTACAGTAGCCGCCACGAGGTTTGTCGATGAACGCAGTTCCCGCAACGTCTAAGTGTGCCCATTTAACATCATCTGTCACAAATTCTTTCAAGAACATGCCTGCAGCAGATGCACCGCCAAATCTTGTTCCGGTATTTTTCATATCAGCGACATCACTGTTCATATTATCTCTATAAACTTGGAACATCGGAAGTTCCCAAAGTTTTTCACCCGCAAAGTCAGCAGAATGAATTAAGTTTTTAACAAGTTCCTCGCTGTTACCCATAATACCTGAAACCGTATCTCCGAGAGCAACAACGCAAGCACCTGTCAAAGTTGCGATATCAATAACTTCATCAACTTCCAAATCGCAAGCATAACAAAGAGCATCCGCCAAAGTCAAACGACCTTCCGCATCGGTATTATCAACTTCAATAGTTTTACCGTTTCTTGCGGTCAAAATATCACCCGGTTTGTAAGAATTTCCTGACGGCATATTTTCGCAAGCCGCAATAAGCCCGTGAACTTCAACATTCGGTTTTAATTTCTCAATAACGCTCATTATACCCAAAACGCACGCTGCACCTGACATATCGTCACGCATTGTAAGCATTGAGCTTGCAGGTTTCAAATCCAATCCGCCGCTATCAAAGCACAAACCTTTACCAATCAAAGCAATTTTCTTAATCGGATTTTGCGGAACATATTTCATGTGAATAAATCTTGGCGGTTTTGAACTTCCTTTAGCCACCGCAAGGTACGCATTCATACCCATTTTTTTGATTTCTTCTTCATCATAAACATCCGTTTCAATACCTTTAATATTTTGAGCAATTTCCGCAAGTTTTACGGGAGTTGCAAAATCTGCAGGTTCGTTTGCCAAATTACGGGCAAGCTCCATACCCTCAATAACGTGTCCAACAATGCTTACGTCATTTGAAACGTGAGAAATATAAACTTGAGAAATTCTGTGATTTTTCTTTGATTTATATTTGTCAAAGCTATAATTTGCAATAGCGGTTGACATAAGGGTTGAAACGCCAAACGTAATATTAGTATTGATATCAAAAGCAATAGTATCGGCTTTCATTTCGATACATTTTTTTACTGCTTTTGTAATTGCTTTTCTCAAAATATCAGCATCGATGTCTTTTTCTTCACCAAAACCGACTGCCATAACATAAGTTGCAGGGGCTTCATTGCGTGTGTGAATAACGAAAGTTTCGCCAACTTCACCTTTGAATGTAACAGGTGCAAATTTGTTGATTAATGTGTTTGAAGTCAATTCATCTTTGAATTTGTTAACTATCAAAACGTCACATTCAACGGTTTTTGCATCATCAACTATTTTAATATCCATAATTAACTCTCCTTCAGAGCAAATTATAACATATTTTCACAAAAAATAAATAGTCCCCGCAGTTGAATTATCGAACGGATTTTTCCTTTGTCTTAACTGAATTTAGCGAAGAAATCGCATAAGAACGCAAGTCATAGGCTTGAGTGTTTTTCGGGTCAAGTTTAATTACCATATTCAAATCGTCAATCGCCGCCAAATACAATTCCAACTTGCAAAAAATTACAGCACGGGTAAGATATTTTTCAGCATCTTTCGCATCCAGTTCGATTGCTTTGTTCAAATCTTTTTCAGCCTGTTTCAAATCGCCTTCCGTCTTACTGATTACAGTACCTCTTGAGTAGTAATAATCGGAATTTTTCGGATTTAATTCAATAGCTTTTGTATAATCTTCTATCGCTGAAGTGTTATGCTCCAAATTTTCTTCTGCGATTGCACGTTCATAATAAGCCGAATCATTTTTAGGATTAATTTCAATTTCTTTTGTAAAATCAAGAATTGCATCTTCGTAATTTTTCACGCCCAATTTCGCAATTCCACGATTGTAATACGCACGATTGAAGTTTTTGTCTAATTCAATAACCTTTGAATAATCAGTGATTGCCTCGTTATACTTTTGCATATAGAACTTTGCAACCCCACGATTGTTATAGGCATCAATATTTTGCGGATTGATTTCAATAACCTTTGAATAATCCTCAACCGCACCTTTATAATCGCCTTTATTGCGTTTTGCAATACCTCGATTGTAATACGCCAACTCGTTTTTCTCATCAAGTTCAATCGCTTTATTAAAATCTTCAATCGCCAAATCGTAATCCTTCATTAAAACTTTTGTAGTTCCTCTGTTCAAGTAGGCATTGACGTTTTCGGGATTAATTTCGATTTCTTTTGTGTAATCATCAACGACTTCCGAGTACGCATTCAAATTAGCCTTCGCAATTCCACGATTATAGTACAAATTTTCACGCTTCGGGTCCAGTTCAATGGCTTTTGAATAATCCACAACGGCTTCTTTGTATTTACCTGACAAAAACTCCGCATTGCCTCGTTTTGAGTAAGTTTCCGCATTGTCAGGATTGATATGAAGTGCTTTTGTATAGTATTCAATCGCAGTATCATACTGTTTTTCATCAAAACTTGCTTTTGCTACGTCCAGCAACATATTTTCCTTCTTTTGTTTGCGTGTAAGTTTTGCCGCATAACAAGACGGGCAAGTAAAAGCAACCTGACTAACCAGCAGTCCGAATAATATTGCAAGTGTGTAAATTTGTTTTTTCATAAAAATAATTCCAAATATTGTAACCAAAAATTACAAGATAGGTTAAGCTTATTACAAATATGCTCAAATGTCAAAATTCGCAAAATTACGGCATTTTAGAGTGTTAAATTTTGTAAACATAATCGTTAAAAATCAGCCAAAATATTAAAGTTTCCAAACAAAATGCCGACAACAAGATTGTAGTAATCTTATAGGAAATTCGGAGCAATGACTAAGATAAATAATCACAAAGATTTTTTAACAGGTGCAATCTGCAGCACAGCAGGTGTTGACCTTGATGCCAATTTGATTAAAGATTGCTCTGAAGAAGTTATTGAACTTGCAAAACAATTAAAAGCCAACAACCTAACAGGCGTTGGCGGAGATAGAGAAAAAAGCAACAAATACTCCGAAAAGAAACCTCTAACAGCACAAAGCCAAGATGAGTATGACCAATTCTTCATTTCATACGCAGAACGTATGCTTGAAAGAGAATTTAAAACAAGATATGACGTAATCTACAAACAAAGAGCAATGAATTGTGACATCAACGACCCTCAATGGGCAGGTTATTCCGCTGATGAAATTCTTGCAATGGAACAAAACGGAACAGTAATTCCAAAAGACGTAATCGAATGGGCTCACAGTCAACAACAATTAGACGTTACAAACTATGTATTGGAAACAGATTCTGACAGTGAAGATGCAACTATTGCAGACAACTTGACAGATACTGATTCTTTGTCAGTTTTACAGGCAACTGCAAAGAAAAATATCCAAAAAGTTGAAAAAGCCGCTGAAAAAATCAAAGATAAACAAACAAAATACGAAAAAATCGCAGACGATGCCACAGAATTAAAAAAGACTAAAGAAAACACTTTCAACAAAAAAATTGAAGAAGTTAAATCCCTGAAAGAAGAATGGGAAGAATTAAAAACAAAAAAAGACAACGGCAAACTATCATTTTTAGAACAACAAAAATTTAACAAATTATCTAAAGACTTGAAAAAATCAGACAGTGTTTTAGATAATGAAATGAATTTTGGAAGTAACGAACTTGAAGATTTCTTGGACGAATTAGACGGTATAAATTCTGAAATCAAAACAAATTCTCAAATCGCAAAAGATGCCATTGATGCAGGTAGAGCCTTGAACGATGTTGACAAATCTTATGATGACGAAGCCTTGCCTTACGCTTACACCGGAACGACTTTGGATAACAGCGGTTTGGTTTCGGCCTCATTAAACGGTTTGACTAACGAAGAAATCGGTGAAATGGCAATCGAAAAAGGTGCAGAATTAGACAAAAACACAAACACTTTAGAAGGTGACGTAAACTCTTCAACTAACACAGAAACAAAAGAATTTGCTTTGAACTTCACAACAGAAGTTCAAAATACAGAAGATACCGCTAAAAACGTTACTACAGACAGTTCTGTAGAAAATAGCGAAGACAACGGTGACAACAAAGAAGAACAAGAACAAAAAGACGAAGCAAACAATATTCAAGAAAAATCAAGACAACTTGAATACGGTATCATCAGTGCAAACAAAGCAACAGTAAAAACACTGGCTTCAAGTGCCGAAAACTTAGCAAAAGGCACAACAGTAACTCTTAACGATAAATCACTTAACAAAGAATTGAAAACCGCTTCTAAAAAAATGCAAACAATTACAAAAGAAGTTGAAGCGGTAAATAAACGCTTAACAGACAACGAAATGTCAACAGAAAGCTTCTTGCAAGAACTTGAAAACCTACAAGCAGAATCATCTGATGAGGGTGAAGTTCAAGCTTCTTCAATCAGCACTCAATCAGCAACTCAACAAACTGCTGCTACAAACCAACAACAACCGCAAGCACAAGTACAAAATAATGAAACTTCTCAAGCAGGAATTGTTGAAAAAGACGGCAATAGCGAATTTGCAAAAGCAACAGAAAAAGGTATGACAGTAATCAACGCTTTTGAAACTGCCGATAAAATCGTTTCAAGCGAAAGAAAAAATCAACCTGAAGAAGAAGCCGCAAGCCCTGAACACGCAGCAGAACTTGCTCACAAAGCAGAAGTAAGAGCAAAGAAAATTGACCTTGCAGAAAAAATCCAAGATTTAGGTGCAGACAAAGAAGTTATCGCAACTGATTTGAAAACCGCAATCGATCAAGGCGATAACGCAACTAAAAAAGGTATCAAAATTCTTGGCACATTAGACAAAAATAACGAAAAACTTGAACAACAAAACGAAAAAGCAACACAAGATGCTAACGATGCGGTAGATATCGGTGTTGGAACTTACGCACTCGGAACGGGTACTGTAGTTACGGGTCTTGCTCAACACGCTTACGGTACAGCATTGATGTCTAACCCTTGGACATTCAGTACAGGTTTGGCTCTATCAATTTTAGGTCAGGCAACAGTTGTTTACGGTCACACGGAACAAGCCGCAGGTTTGATTTCAGCAGCAAGCGGAACTCAAGGCAAAATTATTTCAACAGAAGAAAATTCTGTTATCAGCAATGCAATCGGCACTATGACAAAGGCTGAATCAGTCCTTAACGTAAACGTTTTGAGCCTTGACCAAGCAAACGACACAGCAAAAGAAGCTGAAACAACGGATTCCACAAACAACAACGCTGAACAAACAACAACTCAAAACGAAAACACTGTTGATACTCAAAACCTTGAACAAGACGGAACGTTAACAGGTCTTGCAACTCCGCTTGAGGAAAATCTTGACCAAGCAGCTTTGTTAACCCCTGAATTGGCAACAACAGAAAATATGACTTTGCAAAATCAACCTCAAGCACTTATTGCAGGTGCGATTAACAACAACGTAAATCAACAACCGCAAGACAATCAAATTCAACCTACCCAAAACACTTCTCAAAACAGAGAAAATAACACACAAGTAAATCAAGAAACTTCAGCACCTCAAACAGAAAACAATACAACAGAAAAAACTCAAGAGGCAGCATTAAATAACAACGAGCAACAAAATGAAACTTCAACAGTAACAAACAAAGAAGATGCAAACGAAGTTGACCAAAACACTCAAACAACAGAAAATGAAACTGACGGCAAATCAACCGAAGAAGTTAAACAAGAAAGCGAACAGGCTCAAAATCAAGCAACTACAGAACAAGTAAATGCTGAAACTTCAACAACGGCAACAGAAGAAGATAAAAACAAAACAGAAAAAGCAACTTCTGACAGCAAAAAATCAAACGAGAAAAAAGAAGTAACCGAAAAAGATGCTGAATCTGCGGTAAAAGAAAGCAAAAAAGGTCAACAGGAAATGACCGCCGCTCAAAAAGAAGACAAGCAAAATCAAAAAGAAGTTAAAAAGATGTCTAAACAAATCAAAGACATCAACAAAAGCACAAAATCAGAAGAAGAACGCTTCAAAAAACAAATGCAAAACGAGCAAAAACAACTTGAAAAGAAAAATCAAGAACTTGAAGCAAAACAAGCAAAATTAGAAGAACAACAAGCACAACAACTTGAAACTCAAGCTGAAATCGAAAGCCTGACTCAAGCATTAAGCACTGCAAAAGAAAGCAGAAAACCTGAACTTCAAGCTCAAATTCAATCTTCAAGCGTTAAACTTACCGATAAGAGTGCAGAAATTGCAGCATTAAGCAAAGAAGTAAGCACAATTACAACTTACGGAACAAAGAAAAGACAAAATTTAAAAAGAAGCACTCAAACCTATATCCAAATAGCAAAAGTACGTCAAAAGACTTCTAAAAAGGCTGAAAAAACTGCAGATAAGATTTACAAAATTGCTGATACAACAAGCCAAGTTGCAGGACTTGTAGCAACGGCAGGAAACATTACCTCAAAAATCGGTAACGCAGTAACTGCGGCAGGTACGGCACTTGTAAACGCAGGAACAATTCAAATCAACATTTGGACACCATTCTTGTCTAACCCTTGGACTGCAGGAACTGCAGCCTCAATGATTGCAACAGCAACCTCAACACAAGTTGTTCCGGGTACTGCTCAAATCGCAACAGGTACAACAACTTCAGTTGTTGGTGAATCTGTAGCACTTGCGGCAAACTTAACAAATGTTGCAGCATGCCTGACAAAAGCAGGAGTTTCAATCGAACAAGGCAACATTGCAGGAGCAATTATGGCAACAGGTTCAGCCATTATGTCAGGTGTTTCCGCAGGTCAAAACATTTCTCAAATCGGACAACTTAACGAAACCGCAGCAGCCGCTCAAGGTGTACAATCAGCAGCACAAAACGCCTCAGCAAATGCCGCAAACGAAGTTACCGCAGCAGGCGGAACAGTTGCAGTTGACGAAGGCGTAAAAGAACAAGTCCTAAACGGAACTCTTAAAGCTGACGGAAATATAACCTCAGCAGCAGGCAAATCAATCAACGACTCAATGAATGTTGCAATGGAAGGCACAAAAGATGCCGCAGGAAAAACCGTAACCAAAGGCTTTACCGAAACTTCTAAAAACTTTGCAAAATCTTCAAAATTCGGAATTGATGATGTTATGCAAATCGGCGGAACGCTTCAAACAATGGGTTCTATGTTAGGTTCAAGCCAAGACGGCACGGAAAACACTAAAAAAGACAGAAAAATGAGAAGATTTGGTTCAATTACAAGAATTGATGCTAAGAAAAGAACAAGAAAAGTTAACGCAGCAGGTGCAACCGCAAGCCATAGCGGTAGCAGCAACAATTCTGCAAGATAAGGTTAAAATCTTCTTTCTAAAAGACAAAAAGACCGATATTTCTATCGGTCTTTTTGCTATATTAGTTAATCACAAACTATTTTGATTTTTTAGCAGGTTTGTAATAATCTCTTACAACACCTTCAAAAGCGTCAAGATAGATTTGTTTCATATCTGACATAATCGGATAAACAGGGTTAGCACCTGTACATTGATCGTCAAATGCCAATTCAACCATTTCATCTAACTTAGAGTTGAACACTTCTTCAGCGTTTTCAACACCTTGTTTTTCCATAAATTCTTTGATTGAATTTGGAAGTTCAACTTTCTTCATCAATTCATCAATTGCATCAAGTAGAAGTTGTACTTTTTCTTCGTTAGTTTTACCACCCAATTTCAATTCATCTGCAATTTGAGCATATCTTTCAACTGCACATGGATATTTGTATTGAGGGAATGTTGCTTGTTTTTTAGGACAATCAGAAGCGTTGTACTTGATGATTTGTCTGATTAACAAAGCGTTAGCAACACCGTGCGGAACGTGGAACATAGCACCCAATTTGTGAGCCATAGAGTGGCACAAACCTAAGAAGGCGTTTGCAAATGCCATACCTGCGATAGTTGCGGCATAGTGCATTTTTTCTCTTGCGATAGGATCGTCAGCACCGTTGTTGTAACTTCTTTCCAAGTATTTGAATACTAATTTGCAAGCTTCCAAAGCGTTTGAATTTGTAAAGTTTGTAGCCATACAAGAAACATAAGCTTCGATTGCGTGAACTAGAGCATCAATACCTGATGATGAAGTCAAACCTTTAGGCATTGTATCAACGAAGTTAGGGTCGATAATAGCCATAGATGGAGTCAAAGCGTAATCAGCGATTGCGTATTTAACACCTTCTTTATCATCTGTGATGATTGAGAACGGAGTAACTTCTGAACCTGTACCTGAAGTTGTTGGGATAGCAACCATTTTTGCTTTTTTACCCAATTCAGGAAGTTGACAAATTCTCTTTCTGATATCCATAAATCTCATAGAAATATCTGAGAAGTTTGTATCAGGTTGTTCGTAACGTAACCAAAGAATTTTAGCCGCATCCATTGGAGAACCGCCACCTAATGCGATGATAACGTCAGGTTCAAACGGTTTCAAAATAGCGTAAGCTTCTTCGATTGTTGACAAGGTTGGATCAGGTTTAACATCGAAGAATACTTCGTGTTTGATACCCAATTCATCCAAAACGTTAGTAATTTTGTTAGCCATACCTGAGTTGAATAGGAATCTGTCAGTTACGATGAATGCTCTCTTACAACCGTTTAATTCTCTCAATGCCAAATCTGTAGCACCACGCTTGAAGTAAACTTTTTGAGGAACCTTAAACCATAACATATTTTCTCTCCTTTCAGCAACACGTTTGTAGTTTAACAAGTCACGCACGCCAACGTTACCGGAAACAGAGTTTCCGCCCCAAGAACCGCAACCTAATGTCAATGACGGTTCCATACGGAAGTTGTACAAATCACCGATACCACCTTGTGAAGAAGGTTGGTTAATCAATACACGGCAAGTAGGCATTTTCTTAGCATAAGCATCAATTCTTTCTTTGTGACGAGCGTCAGTGTGAAGAACTGAAGTGTGACCTGCACCACCTCTTGATACTAAGTAGTATGCTGTATCTGCAGCTTCTTCGAAATCTTTAGCTTTGTACATTGCCAAGATTGGTGATAATTTTTCTCTTGAGAACGGATCAGCCCAATCAACTGTTTTTCTTTGTGCTAACAAAACTTTTGCGTTTTCAGGAACATCAAATCCTGCAAGTTTTGCGATAGTGTGAGCACTTTGACCAACGATTTTAGGGTGAGCAGTACCTCTTTGAGGGTCGATAAATCCGAAATCGATAAGTTTTTGCATTTCAGATTCGCTCAAAAGATAAGCACCTCTATATTCAAATTCTTTTTTAACTTCTTCATAAACGCTGTCAACAACAACAACTGATTGTTCAGAAGCACAAATCATACCGTTATCAAATGTTTTTGACATAAGGATTGAAGAAACGGCAGTTTTGATATCAGCAGTTTCATCAATAACGGCAGAAGTGTTACCCGGACCAACACCCAATGCAGGGTTACCTGATGAGTATGCGGCAGTAACCATACCGGGACCACCTGTTGCCAAGATACAAGCAATTTTCTTGTGTTTCATTAATTGACCTGAAAGTTCGATAGACGGAACATCAATCCAACCGATAATATCTTCAGGAGCACCTGCAGCAACTGCAGCTTCCAAAACTAATTTTGCAGCAGCGATTGTTGATTTTTGTGCTCTAGGGTGTGGTGAAAAGATGATTGCGTTTCTTGTTTTCAAAGCAATCAATGATTTGAAGATTGCAGTTGAAGTAGGGTTTGTAGTAGGAACGATACCTGCCAAAACGCCTAGAGGTTCTGCAACGATTTTTACACCGTTTTCTTTGTCGTTGCTTACGATACCACAAGTTTTAGTATTTTTGTGCTTGTTGTAAATGTATTCAGCAGCAAAGTGGTTTTTCATAATCTTATCTTCCAATACGCCCATGCCTGTTTCTTCAACAGCCATGTGTGCTAGAGGAATACGAGCTTTGTCTGCGGCAGTAGCAGCAGCTTTGAAAATTTTGTCAACTTGTTCTTGAGTAAATGTTGAGTAAATTTTTTGAGCTTTTTGAACTCTTTCAATCAAAAGTTCCAATGATTCGGCACTGTCAACCAAGTTAGACTTGTTTAAAGACTTTTCAAGGTTTTCAACGTCTTTTTTGTTTTTTGTTGTCATATTCTTTCTCCTTTTAAAAAGTAAATTGTTTGACTTGCTAATTTGTGAATTTTATCACAATTACATTTTATAGCAAAAGCATGTAATAATCAAGTGTCATTTTTACAATCTTTATAAATTCTTTATTTATATTAATAAGGAGAAAAGTTTATATATTATAGCCGAATATATATAAACTTTCAAAAGGTCACCCTGAACCGGTTTCAGGGTCTCTTCATGGCAAGGTATAACAAGGGTTTGGGACTTAATACTTTGTTTTATTTTGGTTATGGAAGAGATGCTGAAATACCGAGTAGGAACAGAAAATTACGTTTCGAGTTC
>CAVKDD010000017.1:0-11169 GCA_963654845.1 Acutalibacteraceae bacterium
AGGTTCGTTGGTTCGCTTTGTAACAATCTGTTTCAAATATAACTCGATTGAAGAATCAGACAAAAAACTTGGTAAGGTAACTAAACAGGAAAGATATGAAAAGGAGTACACAAAAACATGAAAAAACGAGCATTTACACTGGCGGAAGTTCTTGTAACGCTTGGTATTGTCGGTGTAATTGCCGCAATCACAATCCCTTCGCTTGCGATGAGGTGTCAAAAATATGTCCTGAAAAAACAATTCAAAAAGAAATATTTGGTTTTGCAACAGGCACTTGATATTGTTGCAAATGATTTTGATTATCCGCCAAATTGCTACTATTGGGGGACAAGTCCTTACGGCCCTGCGACTTGTGCGGAACGTGATGAAACAGGTGATTGTAAACGCTATGAGTTTGCAAATGGGGAGAAGCTTCCGAGTGATTATAACGGCAGATTTAGTGATTGTAATTTGGTAAAAGAAAAAATGAAAGAGGTTTTGAAGGTTACGACTATTTGCAAAAATAATGCTCTTGCGGGTGGTTGTATCCCTCCGTACAAAGGCAATGATACCGTCTTGAAAGATAACAATCCCGATAAGGAATATACGGATAGAGATTTGATTGAGCAAACTTCAGGATGTAACGGTTGGCGAGAAAAAGAACTTCGTAACAATCGTGAAGCGTGGGTGTTGCTGGATGGTACTATAATTTTATTTTATTCGGGCTTCCAACTATTTGCGGTCGATGTAAACGGGGGCAAAGGTCCAAATCGTTGGGGCTATGATTTGTTCCCTTTGATAAACAAAGGTGACGGTTCATCTCGTTCCACCTTGAATGGCGGCGGTTGTGGTCAAATTGAGCGAGGTGGTACGTCTTCACAAACTCTTGTTCGTGATTTGATTAAATTATAAAAATATTATGGTAGAATTTTTCAAAAATTTTGTTAAATTTTTGGTAATTTAATTTGCCCCAAACAGACAAAAGAGTAGTCATTTGACTACTCTTTTTAGCTATTCCTAATTCTTTAATTTTGTTAAAATTTACGCACCTTTAGCAAAGTATTTTGCGATAGGGTCCCAAGTGTATTCTGCAATTTTTGCACCTGCTTCAGACAAGTAGTGACCTGCTTTTTCAAAGAAGCTTGCACCTTCTAATGCAGTTTTTTCTAATGTTTTCAAAACACCTGTTTTGTTACCTGCAACCAACGCTGCTGCTACTGCAACCGCAATTCCGCCGAGTGTCAACAAGGTTTTTGCTACTTTATGTTTCTTTTTAGGTTTTTCTCCATTGTTAATATTAACTTCATCTTTTGCCGGACCTTCGTTTATCGGTTTTGAAAACGCTCCGGGTCTTTCAAAATTAATAGTATTGTTTGTTGCTTCTTGTGGAGCTGCCGCCGCCGCTTCCGAACCAAATCTGACATTCGATATAGGACTTAACATCATGAGAAAACCTCCTTAACACTTAACACTTTACACATAACATATAAAACACCTGACTCATTAATTTTGACCGAATATGATTATTTTGCAAAATATTGTTACAAATCTTTACTTAAATTTTGGAATATTTTTGAACTATGTGTCATCTATATAAATGTAGAGGGAGGAAATTTTAACATGGCAAATACAGGCGTAGTTTTGGAAATAGGTAAGGAAAATTATACGGAAGCGGATTTTATGTCCAAACGTTTTGTGAATGCAGAGGTGCGAAACCGTGCATATATCAACGTTTTAGGTTCGGAATTGTTTATAAAATTTTTAGAAGAAAACGGAATTAAGACAGAAGATGTAATTTCGATGCACTCGATTTCTAAAATTATTGAAAATATTGATATTGCCGATGTTATTTTGCCAAATATTCATATTGATGTGCGTACAATTTTTGATGATGACAAAATTTTTGTTCCAAAATCACATTTTGAACTGGAAATTACTCCTGATATTTATGTTGTTTTGAAAATGTCTAAAAATATGAAAGATGCCGAAATTTTGGGGTATTTCAAACCTTCTCAAATCAACAAAAACTACGCAAACGAGGATTATTATTTTGTCAAAAAAGAAACTTTAGTTCCTGCAAAAATGTTGCTTGATAAAATTTCTCAGTACGCAGAAACCCGTGATTCAAAATTAACCAATGCCGAATTTTTGAGAGGACGTGCGTTGTCTGTTGATTATTCCGACCATAATCTTGATTTAGAGGGGCAAAAAGAGTTTTTAAAACTTATGTTGACGGATTCTATGTTGAGAGACAGCGTTGCGGAATTTGATAATTTTGAGGTGCTGTCAAGCCAAGTATCTTCGGTTTTGTTGGAAAGAATTGAGATTAAAAAACAAAACGAAGCAAAAGCGGTTCCGGGTATTGCGGCTTTGACAACGGAAGAAATTTTAAAAGAGGGTGTAAAAGCCGTTGTAGAAGAGCAAAAAGCAAAAGTTGAAGAAGTTTTTGAACAGGCAAAAGATGTAGCCGTTGCATCAACCGAAGTTTTGGGTGCGGTTGCTCAAGTTGTTGATGCTGCAGAAAAATCAGCAGAAGGCGAAAAGAAATTGCCTGAGCTTGAAATTCTGAATACGGACGAAATCGAGCAAGAAGCTGAAAATGTTGTCGAAGATTTGTCAGAAGGTGCGGATTTGAATATTGAAGAACCTGAACAGGCTCAAGAGGAGGTTTCCGAGATTGTGGAAGAAGAAGACGCTCCGACAATTTCTGATATTGATACTTTAAAAGAAGAAGATGTCACAGCAGAAGCAGAAGTTCAGGCACAAACAGAAGATGAAACTCCTGAAATCGTTGAAGATACTTTGTCACAAATTTCTGATGATGATTTGACACTTGGCGATATTGACGAGGATTTGTCTTTAGATATTGATGTTCAGCCGATTGACGAGGTGGAAAAAATTGAAGAAGCACAAGAGGTTGAGCCTGCCCAAGAGGAAAACGCAACAGAAGAAGATTTAATCGTAGAAGATAATCAGGACGAAGTTGAAATTACTGAGGAAAAAGAGCCTGAAATCGTTGAAAACACTGAGTCTGAAACGGCTGAAGAGGATTTAAACCTTAATGATATTGATAATGAACTTACGCTTGATGAGGATTTTCAAATTCCTGAGGTTGAGGATTTGAGCATAACTGATGAGGAAACTTCGCCAAAAGCAGAAAATCTTGACGATTTGACTATTGTTGAAGAAGAAACTTCTGAAATTGTTGAACCTGAAAATGCCGAAATTTCAGCGGTTGAAGAGGTGCAACCTGCGGAAGAAAATGTAACTTCAAATGAAGAAATAGCGACAACAGATGAAGAAAATTTAGTGGTTGAAGACACTTTGGCTGAGCCTGAATTGTCGATAGATGAAGATTTTGGTGAACTTGTTGAAGAACCTTTGTCTGGTGAGGAAAGTTTCAATATCGTTGAAGAAAATGTTAAACCTGCAGATTTGACGGCTGACGAGGTTTTAGATAATGCGATTGCGGCGATTGATACTGCAAAAAATGTTGAAATTGATGCAAGCAAAGCGGTTTCTGACAGTGCAATCAAAATGGCATCTGTTGCCGGCGGAGCGATAGATAATCTTGTTGAAGATAATGTTATTAAGCAGTCTGAAAATTTAAGTCATAAAGATATTGCAAATTTAGGACAAGGAAGTGCGATTAACAATAATGATGAGCATGCTTCGTTTGTCGGCGGTTTGTCCGATGCGAAACGTCAGGCAAATATGTTAGCCGAAGCACAAGGTTTGGCAACGGTTACGGATATTTCAACTCTAGAAACCGTTGAACAACAAAAACAAGAGGATATCGTTCACAATGTTGTCGATATGGAAAATATGGAAACCGTTGAACGTGAAGAGCATGTTATTGAAACTCCTGAAATGGTTGAATTGGACAAGTTTTCGGGCGTTGATTCTCCGACAAAACCTGTTGAAGGTTTAGAAAATATGGATTTACAAATCAATGATGCCGAAACGATGGAACTTCCTGACCTTAATTCTTATACAATCAATGAAGACGGTACTTCCCCGCTAGATAATATGAATTGGGGAACAGAAGACGAAGCGGCAAAAGGGGATTTGCTTGATTTGGAAGCGGCTGACCTTTTGATTGGTGAAGAAAATAACAAGCCGCAAGTCGAAAATACCGAAAATTTGGTTGACGGTGAAGATTTTAAACCTCAATCCGCAAATTTTGATTTGGATGAAACAACTGAACAAGTTGAGGATTTTCAAGAGTTAGGCGAAAACGATTTTGAAATTACGGAAGATTTGAATTTTGATGCTTCTGAAGGTTTGGAAAATCTTGATTCTGTTTCAGAAACAAATGATGAACCTGCTGAAAGTGCAAATCAAGGGGTTGAGTTAAACGTTGATAGTGCAAATAATGATGACGTTGCTGTACAAGCACAAAATGCAGATGAGTCGGTTCAAGAAGTTGATTTTTCTCAAGACACTAATTTAGACGATTTCTTTGGTGATAGTGAGGTTTCAGAAGTTCAAGAAGAAGTCACCGCACCAAAAGACGAAACAAAAAATGATGAGATTGATTGGACACAGGATACAGGTTTTGATGCGTTGCAAGATGTTGAAATCAATCCTGAAACGGCAACAACTGCTCCGCAAGAAGGCGAAGAGGTAACAATTTCCGAAGCCCCTCGTGAATTTAAGGTGCAAGAAAATTCTACCGTGATTAGCAGTGAAAACTTTACTCCGGGTGAAATAAATATAGATATCAATACTCGCAATATTTTGCCTGTTAATCCTGAAAATCAACCTATTAACGAGTTGTTCCAAGAAGAGTCCCCTGTTGATAACGGTAGCATGATGAAAAATCCGGGCAGATTAACAAAACCTTCTCAACAACCGCCAAAAGGTATTGCTTTAGGGCTTGGTTTGGCAGGTCTTGTTGTAGTGCTTGGTTTGATTTTTGCGTTAGGATTTGGTGTTTCTAAATTCCTCAAAGGTCAAACTGAGGAAACTCCGCAACCAATCAGTGATAATTCGGGTGATTTGAATATGCCTGAACCTGCTCAAACTCAGCCTGAACAACCGCAAGGTCAAGTTGTGGAAATGAATAACAATACCAACGCTCTAGCCTCAACTGCAGGCACAAAACCGACTAAAAAATCTGATTTTGTCGAGGTTAAGAAATTGTCATGGGAAGTTCCGGGTGCTGTATCAGCAGAACCGAAATTCCAAGAATATTTCCAATCAGCGGGAAAAAGTATAAAATCAGCCTTAATGACGGATTTGCTTTCCGTTACCGATTTGGCTTACGCAAGCGAAATGAGAGTAAGTGTTTCCTTTGAGCAGGACGGAACCTTTAAGGATGCAAGAATAGTAACTTCAAGCGGTTCCAGCCAGTTAGATAATATAGTGTTAAGAACTGTAAATCAAACACTTAACGTGCTCAAAGCCCCTCGTAGTGTGGGTTCTTATGAAAATACTACGGCGGTACTTAAAATATATTTATAAATATGCTATACTAAATCTAGGATAGAGGATTACAGTTTTGGAACTGGCACAAGAAAAGATAGATTTAATCAGCAGAATAATAAAGGGGGATAGAAAATACCCTAACAATGAGGATTTGTATGACGATTTCTTTAATGAAACATGCAAACGCTCAGTGTCAATTATTAATGCGATTGATTCTGAAGTTACTTTGGAAGCCTACATGAGACGTATTGTTAATACTGCAATCGTCAGTGTATTAAAGGATTCCGGAAGACTTCGCAGAACTCGTGCAGGCTACATGTCTTCAAAAGAAGTTACCGTAGAAACTCCCGAAATTGATTTTTCGGATGTTTCAGTGAGTTATTCAAGTATAAAAATTCCGGAAAGTCCCGAAGAAATCGTTATTCAGAAGGAAGTTTTGGAATTTGTCGCCGATTCCGTTATCCGTATTGATAAAGAAAATCCTAAGAAAGACTATTTACATATTTATACTTTGCGATATGATAAAGGCATGACACAAAAAGAAATTTCGGAAGAACTTGGGGTGTCACAGTCTGAAGTTTCCAAAAGACTTTATCAGTTGATGGAAAAAGTCAGAGATGTTATTCAATAGATAATACAAATTTATGAAATGTCCTGTTTGCAAAAAAAATATTCCCAATGAGGCGTTGAAATGTCCTTATTGTAAATCTCGTACAGGTTTATTATGCAGTCATTGCAATACCGTAAACCCTGTAGGTGAAGTTGTTTGCAAAAAATGCGGGCAAGAATTGTTAAAAATTTGTCCTCACTGTAACAGTGTGAATTTCCCTATTGCAAAAAAATGCAGAAAATGCGGCTCTCCGCTTGTTTCGGCAGTTATGAGGATAGAGCAAAAAGCTGTTGAAAATAAGGCAAAATCTTCAAACAAACCAAAACAAAAAAATGACGGGTTTTTGAATTTGAAATTCATGCCAACCTTGATGACTTCGGCTCAAGGTTACAAAGTTTTATCAGAAGGACTTTGCAATAAAGAGAAAAAAATCTTCTCCATAACAGGTGAAAAAGGACTTGGCAAAACTACCTTGTTACGTCAGGTCATGCACAATTTGAAAAGCTATAATTTTGAATGGTGTATCGGGCGATGCACTCCCGTAACCCAACTTTCACCGGGGGGTGTTATTCAAAATATGTTGCTAAATTTGTTCAATTTGCCTGATTTTTATTTGAACGAAAATGATTTGAAAAAAGAAGCGATGCCGTTTTTCAGCAACGAATTAAGATTTTTGAATGCTACAGAAATTTCTGATTTTTTGAACTTTTTGTACAATTCCAAAGACGGAAATTATGAAGATATAATCATAAATAAGCGAAAAACTTTTGATATTCTGAATAGAGTTTTTGATGCTTTTTGTAATACGGGACATTTTGTTTTTGTCGTTGATAATTTTGATTATATTGACGGGTTTTCTATCGAATTTTTGTCAAATTTTGTCAAACGTCCGAATAATTGGAAAAATTTGAAATTTGTTGTGATTTATAACGAACACAAGCCCGTGAGCGGATTTTTTGGGATTGAAAACAAGGATTTAAAGGCTTATACGGATATTCATTTGGCACCTGTTTCAGTAGAAGAATTTGAACACAGGTTGAAATTTACGGGCGAATCGGGAACTTATGTTTCTAAACGTGAACAGGAAGTTATTTTTGATAAATGTCGTGGAAATTCCGCCTTTGCCGAACAAGCCGTAAGTTATTGTTTTGATTGTCAAATTACGGATAAAGCGTTTTTGATGCCGAAAATGTTTAGCGATTTGGTTTCCGAGCGTTTAGCAACTTTGAGAAAAATTAATATTGAGGCCTTCCGACTTCTTTGCGGGGCAAGTATTTTGGGTGAAAAATTGAACTTGGCTTTGCTGAAAGAGATTTTTGGTTACAAGGACAAAGAGTTTGGCGAATATCTTGCATATTTGGAAAAAGCGAAATTTATCAGACGTTATAACGAGGCGTTTTTCGAGTTTAGCAATGTGTATTTGTGGGAAACGATACAAAAACATTTGCTTTCCGATAAAGAGTTTGAGGAAATAAATGTCAAAATCGGGCGTGCATTGAGCGTTTTTGAATTGAACGTAAATCCCGTTATGGCAACGATTGCTCACAATTTGAAAGAAAATCGTATGGCATTTGATGTTTGGACAAAATTAACAAGAATTGCCGCATATATCGGCGATATCAATTTGTATGTAATTTCGCAGCGTCAATGTTTAGCCTTGCTCAACGAGTTCAACGAAAACGAAACCGTGAATATCAGGTATAATATCAGTGAGCGTTTGGGCAAACTTTTGACCGAATATGACCCTGAAGAGGCGATGGAATTTTTGCCCGATGCGATTGCGAATGCAAAAACGAACAATGATGAGGTTAAGGAAATCGAGTTGCTCGGGTATCTTGCGGCTTGTTGCAAGAAAATCGGAAATTATTACGGCGATGTTGAGTGTGTGGATAATGTTTTGAAAAAAATGACTCAACCTTCCGCCGAACTTGAAACAGCACTTATCAAGGCGACAAAATTATATTCACTTTTGCGAATTGGAAATTGCGGTGAGGTCGTAAACCTTGTGGATAACGATATTTTGCCCGTGTTAAATACTTATATTTCAAAACCGGGGTTAAATAAAACAATTCCGCTCGGATTTATTTATGATACTTGGTTGAGGGTTCAATCAGCGTTGGCGATTGCCCTTGTTTTGCAGGGGAATGACAGGTCTTTTGAAATTCTGACAACCCTGTTTGATACGATTGATAAGCACAGAATCGGTGATGTTAATTTGATTTGCAGGTTGAAACTTGCTTTGGCTTATGCCAACACGATGAAGGGAAATTTTGTTACCTCTCGTGAGGTTTTGGCGGATGTGGCAAATCGTTTGGGAGTGGCTTACGGAGATGATGAAAATGTCGATGATGCAAAGGCTCAATTTACAAATTGCTATGATTTGATTGAAACGATGAATAATTTTCTTCTGAAAAATTATGACGGTTTGAGAGAAAATCTTTTTGAATATGTGATGTTTGCCAATAATACGGGTGATGAGTTTAGCAAAAATGTCTTTAAGGCGATGCTCGGTAAACTTTTCTGTGACAATAAGCAGGCAAAACACGCTATTGAAATTTACGATGAGCAGGTAACATATTTTGCCAATAAAAAATTAGCACTCGGTGCGTTGTTGTCTTGGTATTATATCGCAGAAGCAACGATTATCGCCGAATCCCCTAAAAATGCGATTGAAATTGCAACTCAGGCTCTTGAAATTGCACAAAATCCGCAAATTAATAATACGTTTTTCATTGTGCTTTTGCGAATGGTTATTGCAAAGGCTGAAATTGAACAGTCTGATTATGAAACCGCTAAGATAAATTTGGAATCGGCTCTATTGCTTGCTAAAAAGTACAATATGAACGATTTGCTGTCAAAAATTTATTACTTGTACGCAAATTATTATTTTGAGTTGGGTTCTGTCGAATCTCAAAAACAGTTGGAATTTTTGCGTGGCTCTTCGACCATGTATGACAAGGCAACAGATTTGATTGTAAAGGTTACGAAGAACACATATTTGCGTGAAAAAATCAATGTTAAAAAAGAAAAATTGATGGATTTTTGCAATCACCACAGTATTCCGTTGTAGGATTGCTACTTGTGATGAGGCAAATTTTAAACGTTTTCAAATTTCTTTTTGATATATTTTGTTGCGGGAACTTCGACTTTGTAGTGTGCAAAAAATCCGAAAATGATTATTATTGCGAGTAAAATTGCAAGGTTTGAAATAGGGTGCAATAATACCCAATTCTGGTGTTGTTGGCAAATTATGACATTCCAAACTTTTATTATAAATTGGTGGGTTAAAAATATTCCGAAAGTTGCTTTGCCCAAAAAAATTGAAAAATTGTTCTCTAATGTTTTTGATAAATGCCCTTTTTTCATTAAGAAGAGGATAAATAATCCGACAAAATTCAAAACTAAAAGAAACGGGTTGCCGTTGTACATGTTTATCAGGTGTAAAAATAAATAATATTCGGCGATTGAAATTATTAAAAATTGTAGTTTAGTTGGGGTGAAATTTTTAATTTTTTCAATATTATCTTGGTAAAGCATTGATAAAAAATAGCCAAAGCCCAGCCCAGCCAACGCTCTGATTAGTCCGATGTTCAGCCCGTAAGCAAAATTTTCTATATTCAAGTCGCCTGTTGTGTGTAACCAAAACGAATAGCAAAAAACAACAAGACAAGCGGTAATCATATTGAACCACTCTTTTGTTGTAATTTTATACAGATAAAAATAAAAACACATTGCCCAAAATAACGAGGACACAAACCAAGAAGCGGGAACGTTACCGTTTTGGTAGGTTAGCCCGATGTTTTGAATACACAAAATTGTAAAAATATTTTCCGCTCCGAGAAATCCTATCGGTAGGAACAGACTTGTAACGTACCAACACCCTAAAGCAAATAGCACAAGCGGCATAAATCTTATTAATTTATTTTTTGCAAAAGTGATGAAATTTTGGCTGAAATCCGTTTTAAGGAATAAGAAAAATCCCGAAATTATGAAGAAAAACTCAACAGGCAACCAAGAAAAAGCCAAATCCTCTTGTAATGCGGAATAAAAAGGAATTTTGTCCACAAAAACATTTATTACACCGTGTTGAAAATGCCGACAAACAATAATCAGAATAAGTGCAAAACGTAAAAAATCCAAATTTTTAAAGTAGGTTGAGTTTTTCATAAATTTTCCTTAGTTTATGGTGAAAATTAACACTCTTCAGTTTTGTAGGTGTTATAACCTTCGTAGTTATAACTTGCATCAATGCCTTTCATATAAACCTCTCTATCCGAGATTTTGTCGGTCAAGGCTTCTTTTAACAGCACTTTTATTTCCAAATCTTTTATCGGGCTTCGCTCCATTGCCAATAAGTAATCGTTTTTATCGACTTTTGCCCAATCAATAACCTTGCCCAACTCGGCTTTCAAAATTAAATCTAACCAAATTCTGGTACTTCTGCCGTTGCCTTCTCGAAAAGGGTGAGCGATATTCATTTCAACATATTTTGAGATAATTTCATCAAAATTGGATTGTGGCATTTTGTCAATGTTTTTTAATGCAGCTTCAAGGTATATTAAAGGTGCAAAACGAAAATTCCCTTTTGCAAGGTTTACTGTTCTGATTTTTCCTGCAAAATCATATATTTCACTAAATAAATACTCGTGAATTTTTGCCAATGTATCAAATGTCCCTGGTGGCATTTTGTCTAACAGCCCTTGTTCAAATAATTGCAAAGCTTTTTTCTTGCTAATCTTTTCTTCCGCATTAGCAAGTTCCGCACTTGTTTTTATTCCCAATTTGTTTTCTAAAACCATAATAAAACCTTTAGAAGTATTATATCATAACTCCATTAGGAAAGTAAGTGCTTTTATAAATTCTCACAAGTTCTCGCTATCACAAAAAATAAAACAGTATAAAGTCTCGCCTGAGTTATTCCACTGAATGCGATTTGTCTTGGCAGGCTCGCACTAAACGGGGCTTCGGTTGAAGGCTACATAATTCTATTATTCCGCCTTCAAGCCTTCGCCCTCTGCTCGCTTACCGCCGAACGCATAAGTGAGTTCTCTTTGCTATCACAAAAAAATAAGACAGTATAAGAAAATTCTTATCCTGTCTTATTTACCCTGGATGCGATTCGAACGCATGACCTACCGCTTAGAAGGCGG
>CAVKDD010000018.1:0-11086 GCA_963654845.1 Acutalibacteraceae bacterium
GCTTACAACATACAAAAAAATGCGATTGATTTTTTATCATAAATTTTAAACCTCACAATATTTTTATCTGTGATATTATAAAATTATGTGCAAACACGGAATAAATTATTATATTAAGGAATTGTTGAAAATTTCCGCCCCGATTATCTTAGGCAATATTGGTTTTATACTTATCGGTATTGGTGATGTGGTCGTTGCGGGACGTCATTCCACCGACACTTTTGCCGCTATCAGTATTGCTACGGCAATTTTGAATTGTATTTTCACCTTCGGTATCGGGCTGATTTCAAGCATTTCCCCGCTATTATCAAACTATCGTGGCGAAAAACGTGTGGTAAAAAAATATTTTTACCCGTCAATCAGGTTTGCTATGACTTTGGCATTCATCGTTTCGATTTTGATTTTTGCATTTATTCCGGTAATTCCATATATGGGCTTTGAACAAAAACTTATCAAACCTATTCAGGAATACATGTTTATAACGGCGTTCAGCACATTTGGAGCATATTTACACGCTTGTTTGAAAGAGTTTTTACAAACCTTTGAAATCGTGATGTTTCCGAATGTCTTAACCCTATTTTGCGTATTTTTAAACGTTGCCTTGAACGTAATTTTCGTGTTCGGCTTTGGTCCTATTCCGTCAATGGGCGTTATCGGTTTAGCAATCGCAAGCCTACTTGTTCGCTATGTAATGGGTTTGACTTTACTCGGATATTGCTACATGCAAATGAGATTGAGCAATTACCACGAAAAAGGCTACTACAAAAGTTTGGTCAAAATCGGATTGCCTATTTCAATGGCGGTATTTGTCGAATTTGTTGCCTTTAACTGTATTGCAATTTTAATGGGCAGAGTTGCGGGAATTTACGCAGCCGCACAAAACTTAATCTGTTCATTAACAACGGTTTCCTTTATGGTTCCGTTTGCAATCTCAAACGCTATTGCCATAAAAGTCGGTTTCGCAAACGGTGCGGGCGAATTTCAGGACTTGAAAAAATATGCAATGACGGGAACCGCAATGTCTGTACTATTTATGATGTGCAGTGCGGTCGTCTTTTTGAGTTTCCCCAAATTCATCGTTGGAATTTTCACGGTTGATAACAACATTTACAAAATCGTTTTACCTATAATGCTTGTTGTTGCAATCTTTCAAATATTTGACGGATTACAGGTGTCACTTGCGGGAATTTGCAAGGGCGTAAAACAAACCGATATCGTATTATTGGCGAATTTCCTTGCTTACTGGTGCGTTTCAATTCCTGTAGGCTGCGTTTTGGGACTTGTACTAAATTATAAATTAATCGGTTTTTGGATTGGGCTTGTGTTGGCGGCAATGATTTTATGCACAATAATGATTTACAAGCTTAAAAAATTCTATAACAATTTAAAACTCACAATGGCTCAAAAATAAAAATTTGCACAAAAAACAAGAACCTTGTAAAAAGTTCTTGTCATGGGGATATTTGCATAACATTACATTATAAAATCTTGTTTGTTATCCTATGAAGAATAATAAAGTGAACATACAACCCAATGAAAACGCACTGAATAAAAACCAAGTGTGCATTACAGGATGTTGATAAGACCAAATTTCTTTAATAGTGCTGGTTGCATTGTTAATTGTTTGCATGTTTTTCTCCAAAAATAACTCGTGTTTTTCTATATATTCTATTTTCTACATTTATTGAAAATAGTCATCACCTATTTGGTTGATTATTAATCAGGTTTAGTTTATCATCAAATTATGCGAAATGTAGAATTATTGTTGCCTGCGGGTAATTTGGAAAAATTGAAGTATGCGGTTAAATATGGTGCAGATGCGGTATATTTAGGCGTTGTAGATTTTAGTTTAAGAGCAATGAGAAAGGGCGAAATTATAACCCTTCAAAACTTGAAAAGTGCTGTAGATTTGGCACATTCACTGGGTGCAAAAGCGTATTTGACGTTGAATATTTTTGCGTTCAATCGTGACATAAAGCACTTGGAAGAATGTATGGAAATCATCAAAGACTCTAATCCTGATGCTATTTTGGTCAGTGATTTCGGAGTTTTGAGATTGCTAAAAAAATATATGCCTGATGTGGAACTTCATATCAGCACTCAAACAAATATTTTGAACTATGAATGCGTAAAATTTTGGCAAGATATGGGAGCAAAAAGGGTGGTTTTGGCAAGAGAGTTGTCAATCCCTGAAATTGCGGAAATTAAACGTCAAGTTCCCGATATGGAAGTCGAATGTTTCATTCACGGTTCGCAATGTGTTTCGTTCTCGGGAAGGTGCTTGTTGAGCGATTACTTTACAAACGGCGAAAGAAAAGCAAATTCAGGCAACTGTTCTCAACCATGCCGCTGGAGTTACAAGTTGGTGGAAAGCACTCGTCCTGGGCAGTATTACGAAATCAATCAAGATGAACACGGTTCGCACATTTTAAGCCCGAAAGATTTATGCTTGGTTAAACACTTGAAAGAAATGATTGATGCGGGCGTAGATTCCTTCAAAGTCGAAGGAAGAACAAAGAGTTTGTACTACGTTTCTGCGGTAGCAAAAACATACCGTGCGGCGATTGATTCAATTATGAAAAATCCTGATGAGGATATGGAAAAATACTTTATCGAATTGAAAAAAGTCGGCAACAGAGGTTATACAACAGGTTTTGCACTTGGCGAAAACAAACCTGACAGTTACAGTTACGACATTTCAAAAGGTTTGGCAGGGGCAGATTTTCTGTTTGAATTTCGTGGCAAAAAGGCATACTCAGAAGTTGATTACACATCTGACCGCTCAGACAATCTTTATTTTGTAAAAATCAAAAACAAAGTTTTGCTAAACGATGAAGTTGAAATAATTACTCCAAAAGAACAATTCAAAGCTAAAATTTTGGAAATTTTGGATGAAAAAGGTCAAAATCTTGAGGTCGCAAACACTAATACAGAAGTTTATTTGAAACTTGATAATGAACCTGTGGATTACGAGGTGGCACTAGGCAGAACGGTTGGAGTAAAAGAAAATGTTTCTTAAACCTGATTACAATTTGAAAAGCATTTATGATATTGATTTGGATGAACTGAAAAAAGACGGAATTTCAGCCATGTTGTTTGATTTGGACAGCACATTAATGGCATCAAAATCAGGCAAATATTTTCAAGAAACCCTTGATTGGCTGAACGAAGTTCGCAAAGATTTTTTCATTGCGGTTGTTTCTAATAATAAAAATGAAAATTATATTTCAAAAGTCAAAGCTGCTTCTGATTTTCCGTTGTTGTTTTGTGCGGCAAAACCTGACACCAAAAAAGTCAGCGAATTTATAAAACAACATAACCTAACACCTGATAAATGTGTTTTAGTAGGGGACAGACCGTTGACAGATATTTTATGCGGGAAGAAATTGGGGTGCAAAACGATTTTGGTGGATTCAATCACGGCTGATAGCGAAGCTAAAATCGTAAGATTTGCAAGATTTTTGGAACGTCTTTCAATTCGTAAATAAGTTTACCTAAATCAATGGATTGGTCTTTTTGCACGGAACATTTAATGTAACGGATTGTAAAGTGTATTATTGCCAATTATACAAGGATTTTAGGGGTAAAAACCCTGAAATGCGTGTAGAATTTTGTTTTTTTGACTAATTTAAAAATATATTATAAGATGAATAATGAAAGACCGTTATTGAATGGGATTTTTGTACAAAAAAATACATTAAATAATGTATATACTAAAAACAATAATTAAATATAATAATGTTATGTGTAAATAAATAACTTAACTGGATTGGTGGAGATAGCGTGAATACTAATTACTATAGAAAAGAGAATTGGGCGGAAAAGACTTTCAGCAAACGTGGACGATTTGTAATTGCGTTAATGGCTATGGTTTGTGCGGTTGGTGTAATTGCCGGCGGTTGCAGTTTTGCTCCGAACTTGCCTAATTTTGGCAAAAAAGCAGAAGAAAGCGAAATTCCGATAGCCGCAACAGCAGATCAGGCACAACCTGTAGAATCCGCAGAAATCAATGTTCCTACCGAAGAAGACAATTCTAATAAGTTGGTGGGTTATGATGTTGTTTCTGTCGGCAGAAGCGACCCGTTCATGCCGTTAGGCGAAGCCCAAGCTTATGACAAAGCAAAACACGAAGCGATTGCGGAAGCAAACGCTTATAATGCTAAAATCGCAAAACTCCAACAGTTAAAAAATACAGTAATAAGATTACCGGACGATACAAATCCGTACAGTTACAATTTACCTGTACCACCTACAACTTTGGCAAGTCCTGAAGCGGCAGCTGCCAAGATTACAAGAACAAAAGTGGTCGGTATTATGTACAATAAATCAAACCCGTCTGCTATTATCAATCTTGATAATAAAGATTACTTGGTTCGTCAAGGGGATAAAATTATTGACGAAAAATACAAAGTTCTTCAAATCAATCAATCTTGGATTACGGTTTCCTTGGGTTCTAACGTATATTCGGCAGGAATCGGCGAATTGTTCTCTAAAGATGATTTAGACAAAACTAAGAACGATATGTATCATTTGGAAAGCAGATTTGGTGGAAGAAGAAGTTAATTAAAATAAACGTAATAGGCAGGAGCAGATATGAAAAGTAAATTAAGAAACAAATTAATAGCAAGTTTGATGTTAACTGTTTTCATGGCGTCTAACACTGTGGGAGCAGGTTTTGCGGCAGGCGAATACATCGGGTACAATGCGGGAAGACCGTCAATCCGTTCAGCGGAAACAGGTTCAACCGTTAGCCTTCGCTCAGATTTACACCTTTTAAACGGTGATACAAGAGTAAATTTGAGTTTGAGAGATGCAGATGTTACCCAAGTTTTGAGAATGTTCGCAGATCAAGCAGGCATGAACATTATCTTCACTCCTGAAGTAACAGGTACAGTAACTCTTGATTTGGTTGATATTCCTTTGGAACAAGCATTCAACCTTGTAATCACAAGCAGTAAATTATATTACGATATTCAAGGAAGTGCATTAATTATTTCAACTTCAGAAAATGCGGTGTCATTGTCTGACCGTTCACAAGTAACCGTTCTTCCTGTAAAATATGCTAATGCTGCTGCTGTTGCTCACTTCATCAACGTAAACTTCTTTGGTTCTAAGGATGTTAAAAAAGCAAACCCCGGAATCTCTGCTAAGTCTGCGGTTGTTGCTAACCCTATTACAAACGAAATCATCGTTGCAGGTACTGATTCAGACGTTGAATTGGTTAAAAGATTGTTAGACCAAGTTGATAAAAAACCTGCAATCACAACATACAAAGTTAACCACACAACTCCTGCAGAAATGGCTAATGCAATTTGTACTTCTTTAATTCCTGGTGCAATGTTCATCGGTACTGATGATTCAGGTTCTTCATCAGGTGGTGCGGCAGGTATTCCTACAGGTTTTGCTGCTGATTCTTCATCTGATTCAAGCTCTTCATCAAGCATTTCCGTTAGCGGCGGTCAGTTGGCTTGCTCATTTGCGGCAGTAAACTCAGATGACTTTGATGATGATTCTGACGATAGTGATGATGATTCTGATAAATTAATCAGTTTCCCTTCAATGGGTATGACAGTTACATATTTCCCTGCATTGGGAACAATTCAAATTATCGGCGGTTCTCAACACCAGTTGGCATTGATTGGTGATTACATCGCCGCTAACGACAGAAAAACTCCTCAAGCATATTTGGAAGTTCAAATCGTTTCACTTAACGAAAACGGCAGTAAGACATTTGATAACCAATGGCAATTCTTGAGCAAAAACTTCTCATTCAATGCAGGTGGCAGTAACGGCTTTTCAACAAATTCAATGTACCCGATTTTCTTCGCAGGTCATGGATATTCGCTTGTTGACTCAAGTTCATTTGACTCAGAAACAGGTACTTATGAAAAAATCGGTCAAGTTGGAAAATGGGGAACTTCTCCACAGTTGGTTTACACGGTTAACTACTTGATTTCAAGCAGTAAAGCAAGAGTTCTTGCAAATCCGAAAGTATTATTAACAAGCGGTCAAACTTCAAAAATCGACTTGTCTTCTGAATATATCGACACAATGACAACTCAATACTTATCAAACGGTAGCGTTGGGGTATCACAGGTACAAAAAGAAGTTACTAAAGGTTCTGATAACGGTATCACAGTTGAAATCGCAGCCTTCATCAGCCCTGACGGTTATGTAACATTGAACATCAAACCTCAATACAACTCAATTTTGAGAACTGTTGATGACAGCAACACAGGCGATACTTTGGCAACCTTATTGCAAAAACGTATCCTTGAATTGAACGGCATCAGAGTTAAAGACGGTGAAACACTTGTTATCGGCGGTATGATTCAAGAATCTGAAACCAAAGGCGTTAACAAAATCCCGTTCTTAGGTGATATTCCTGTAGTTGGTATGTTCTTCAGAAGCACCGTAACCAAGAAAGACAAAGAAGAAATGGTTATGATGCTAACTCCGCAAATCGTTGTGGATACTGAAGATGCAGTAGGTAATGACACATTATAATAGAAACTGTGATAGGCAAAGAATAGATAGAAATGAATCCATTAATTTTAAGATTAAAAAATAGTATAGACCAAAGTGTGTTAGATAGCATTGATAAGAATTTGCTAGGGTTACACCTGTTTCTTCCACTAAGTGTGAAAGATAACTTCTTATTCGTTGCGGTTTGCAAATCTTCTGATAAAGATACTATCAGCCAAATCTTGAGAAAAACCTTTTCACAATCTATAAAATTCGTTTTAGTCGATGGCGAGGATTTAAAAGCCCTACTTACTGACGTTTTACCTAAAAACGCAGAAGTAAAAATTCCTGATAGTGATACAATTTCAAATTCTTTTGCAAATGGACGAAATGCCACACCTGAAAAAAAAGGTCGTTTAGGGGAAATTCTTTTACAAAAAGGTTTGGTATCTGACGTTGATTTGATGAAAGCCTTAGGGGAATCAAAACGTAAGCACATGAACATCGGTTCAACCTTATTCTCTATGGGGTTGATTACTCTTGACCAATTAAAAGAGGTTTTGCACGAGCAAACGGGCTTTGATGTTGTTACAACAGAACAATTATCAGACCAAAAGAAATATATCAAACTGTTAGAACCTGAATTTATCAGAGACTACAAAGTTATCCCCATTTCCGCTGACGGTAAAAACATCATTTTAGGAGCAGTAAAACCTTTAACCAAAGATGCCATTAAACAAATTATTCTCCAAACGGGTTTAGTTCCAAAACAGTTGTTGATGACCCGCTTTGAGTTCGATAATTCTTATAAAACCTTCTTTGCTAAGAACGAAGCACAAGAAGCAGCAAAAGAAGCGGCTCAAGAGGCGGCAAACAGTTCCGAATCAGGTGCTGATGACCCTGCTGCAGCAATTAAAAACGAAGTTGAACAGGCAACAGGTTCGGTTGCGGTTTTCGTTAATAAAATTTTGACAGACGGTATCGACAGACGAGTTTCCGATATTCACATAGAACCTCGTTTGACAGGCTATATCGTACGTTACAGAAAAGACGGTATGTTACAGAAGGTCTTGGATATTCCGGGGGCTATTGAATCTTCGGTTATCGCTCGTTTCAAAGTTATGGCGAGAATGAACATTGCAGAAAACAGAAGACCTCAAGACGGTACTTTCTCAATCAATTACAAAGATTGTTCGTACGATTTCCGTATTAACACCCTTCCTGTTTCAGGAAAGGAAAAGGTCTGTATTCGTATTTTGGCACCTGCGGTTTCTTTGTCGTCATCTGATAAAGAGATTAAACTTGTCGGTGCTTCAAAAGCCGATATTGATAAGGTTAAACAAATTGTATCTTGCCCGAACGGTATTATCCTGACATCAGGTCCTACAGGTTCAGGTAAAACAACAACTTTGTACTCGGTTTTGAAGAGTTTGAACGATGAAACGGTAAACATCACAACGATTGAAGATCCGGTCGAAATTAAGCTTGAAGGTATTAACCAATCTCAAATCAACGCTAAAGCTGGTATTACATTTGCCTCTTGTATGCGTGCAATCTTACGTCAGGACCCTGATATTATCCTTGTCGGTGAAATTCGTGACTACGAAACACTGGAAATTGCGATATCAGCAGCATTGACAGGTCACTTGGTATTGAGTACCGTCCACACCAACTCTGCTGCTGCAACCGTTACCCGTATGATTGAAATGGGTGCAAAAGATTACTTGGTATCTTCAACCTTGTCAGGTGTAATCGCACAACGTCTTATCAGAAAACTTTGTGATGATTGTAAGGAAGAATATTATCCGACAAGAGAAGAAGCCGCATTGGTTTCAACAGACCCTGAAGAAATTGACCGTTTAACAAAAACAAAAATTTATAAGGCAAAAGGTTGTAACAAATGTAACTTCCAAGGTTATAAAGGTCGTTTGGGTATTTACGAAATTATGCAAATTACCAAAGAGATTAAAAAACTTATCGCTTTGGGTGCTCACGATTTGGAAATCGAAGAAGCTGCAGTTGCAAACGGCATGACAACCTTGCACAAATCTTGTATTGGTCATATCTTGAACGGACAAACAACTATTGAAGAATTTGTCAGAGTATTGGGTATGGCAGGCGAATAGGTGATAAATTATGGCAATATATAATTATACAGCGTTAAAAGAAGGCTCAAACGAACTTGTAAAAGGTAAAGTTGAAGCATCTGATATGCGTGGAGCACGTCAGGCTGTCAGAGAATTGGGTCTGATTGCAACTGATATTGTTGAAGAAGGTAATTTTGCCGTTGAGCAAAAGAAGAAAAAAGAGAAAAAATCCGCAGGAAAAATGCCGAAATTAGGCTTGGCGGAACAAATCGACTTCACTTCAACAATGCAAATTCTATCTGCTGCAGGTATTCCGATTATTGAATCTTTGATGTTCATTGAAACAGATTCCGCAAAATTGAGAATACGTCAGGTTGCCGCTGAATTAAGACGTCAAATTATGAACGGCGGAACTTTCGCAGGTACTGTCGCAAAATATCCCGAACAATTCGGACAAGTTTATATCGGTTTGGTAAAAGCCGGTGAAGATTCCGGTGAACTTGAAAAGACTTTGGAACGTTTGTTGGAATTGTTGAACAAACAAGCCGCAATCAGAAGTAAGGTTACAGGTACATTGATGTATCCGGTATTCGTAATCCTTTTGGCAGGCTTTATTATCATCGTCATGTTGGTTTTCGTATTCCCTGTATTCAAAGATATGTTTGATTCAATGGGTATGCAACTTCCGATGATTACCCGAGTCCTGATGTCGGCAGGCTTGTTTATGAAAAAGAATTGGATTGGTATTCCGCTTGTAATTACTGCAATTTGTATGTTCATAAGTTTCTTGTTTAAATGGAAACCGAGCCGTTGGAAAATTGATGCTTTGGCATTGAAAATCCCTGTAATTACCGACTTGTTGCAGTATTCAAACTTTGCAAACTTTATTTCGGTTATGCAGGTTGCCTATGATGCGGGTGTTCCGATTTTGGAATGTTTAACCTTGTCTAACTTAACTTTGACAAACCACACTTTGGAAACAAGAGTTGTGGAAGCAACAGCAAAAGTTCGTCAAGGTCAACACTTGTCAGCCGCACTAAGATCAACAAGAACAATGCCTAAAATGATTTTGTTCATGATTGCAACAGGTGAACAATCAGGTCGTTTGGGCGATATGTTAGGTCAAGCGGTAAGTTATATCGACAAACAGTTAGACGGTATTATTGACGTTATGACAAAAATGATTGAACCTATCATGTTGGTCGTAATCGGTACAATCGTATTAGTTCTTGCCGCAGCCTTGTATTTGCCGTTGTTCGCATCTTACATGGGTATGTAAAAAGACAAGATAAAAACAGTTTTGCAATCTTTATTCGTTAATTCGGGTAAAGATTGTTTTTTAAAAAGGAGAATTATGGAAAATAAAAAAACAGTCGTAATAACGGGTTCAACCTCAGGTCTTGGCAAAGAATTGACCAAACTTTTTGCACAAAGCGAAGAGTTTTTTGTATTCGCAGGCTACAGAAATAAAGACAAAATCGACCAAAATTCAAACAATATAGAATATTTTTATATGGATTTATGCGAGGACAATTCAATTATTGAAGCGGCAAGTTTTATAAAATCAAAGACAGATAAAATCGATATTTTGATAAACGCCGCAGGTGCAGTTGTTGCAGGACCTGTCGAATGTTTAGACGTAAAAAAATTGAGAGAGCAATTTCAAGTGAATACTTTTGCTCATATTGAATTTACTCAACAATTAATGCCAATATTAGACGGTGCAAGAATTGTCAATATAAGTTCCATGTCAAGTTTCGGACATTTCCCGTTCATAAGTCCTTATTGTGCATCAAAAAGAAGTTTAGACATATTTTTCAATGCGTTAGCACTTGAAACTCACAAAAATCTTGAAATAGTTTCGGTAAAACCCGGAGTAATCGCAACACCGATTTGGGAAAAATCCGTAAAAAGCAACACAGAAACGCTGGAAAACAATAAAGAATACGAAAAAGAATTGGAATTTTTGAAAAACAACGCCTTGAAAAACACTAACAAAGGCTTAAATGTCAGCGTTGCCGCACAAAAAATCAAAGAAATTGCAACGAAAAAGAAGGTTAAACCGTCATATTTGCTCGGTAAAGATTCTGTTGTGGCAAGTATTTTATCGCACCTACCGCAAGGACTTTTAAATAAACTCGTAAAACATGCCCTGACTATCAAAATGTCAAAATACGGAAAATAAAACAAGTAATCCAAATTTGTGGTATAATTAAGGTGTTATGGAAGATAAAGAAATTGATAAATTATACGAGTTAATTGACTCAGGAGAGTACGACAAAGCAAAATCCGCTTTGACCGAAATTATAAAAAACGATGAAAAAGATTATGATGCACAGCGATTGTTGGCATTGTGCGATGTGAATATGGAACAGTACGATTCGGCACGTTCTATCCTTGAAGATGTCGTAAAATATCGTCCCGATGATGCACTTTGTTGGTATTATTTGGGTTGTTGTTATGACAATTTGTCGGATTTAATTGCCGCAAAACACGCATATAAACAGGTTTTGGAACTTCGTCCGGAATATATT
>CAVKDD010000019.1:0-10991 GCA_963654845.1 Acutalibacteraceae bacterium
ATTTTGATAAAAATATAAACGCTAAAAATCCAACCTTATCGGGTTGGATTTTTAGTTTGTAGGTAAAAAGTAGGTTTTCAGTATTATTTTTGTAGTTCTTTTTGTAGTTCATTAACATAGCCGGCGATATATTCTCTTGAACCCGTAATAAACATTGGTTTTTTACCTGATTCTTTAGGGAATTTTATTTTTGTACGGTATTTATCAGTATATAATCCAAATTCATCTTTTTGGAGTTTAGCTGAGTAACTGAGTTTTGAGTTTGAATAACCGAATCCTGTTGTTACCCTTTGATTCATTGTTTTGTCGTATGTTGTATCGTAGTAGCTTGTTGACCTGCTTCCATCTTGAGCGATGTAACTTTCAGTCTGTCGGGTTGTTCCGTTAGGTAATCTTTTTTCTGATCTCACAGAACCGTTGCCCCATTTAGTGGTTTCTTCAATGAATTTACCGTCTTTATCAACTTTGACAAGTTTTACTCTTGTGTTGTCACTGTGATTTCTGTCCATAATTTTGGTTATTGTATCTTTGCTGCCATCTGAGTAAATTCTTTCAATTTCCATACCTGTTTCACCTTGCCAGTATCCCGGAATAGGTTTTGCGGGAGTTTGTTCAACGATTGTCGGTTTTGGCGACATTATTTTTTTAACGTTGACATCTTTGATATATCTTGTGTTGCCGTATTGGTCATATACATAAACTTTTGGACCGTTTGTGTCTGTGTAAGTGCTTTGAGGTTTTTCCCAATGTGGGCTGTAGCTTGATTTTCTAACATCACCTGCAAGATTTTGAACTTTTACGCTCAAAAGTCTTTCTTCAGGTTGGTTGTCTTTGTTGCGTACAATAATGGATTCTTTTTCCATTACTGCACCGTTTCTGTTCACTTTTCTTACTGTTTTTATTCCGTTAGGTAATATCTTTTCAAAAACCTTCGGAGCTTTTGCCTGTTTAACTTTTTCATCAGCGGCTTTTTGAGCGGTTGCAATTTCTTGTTGAGCTTCTTGTTTTGCTCTAAAAATTGCTACATCTTTTTCTGAAGTTATTTGTGCAATTTCATGAGCGGTTTTGTTGCGTAACAAACTCATTTCCTGTTGAACTTGTCCTATTGCATTTTGACCTTGTCTGATTGCTTCTGTTACTCCACGTTCTACGGCTTCTGCGGCACTTTCTTTAGATACTCCGCCAAAGGTTTTTCCTTTTAATTTTGTTAAAGCCATGCTTGTAATTTCTGTGATATTGGGGTTAAAACTCATAATTTTCCTTTCTACTTTTTTCTACGAATTACATAACACTCCTCAAGTTTTAAATTTGCTAAAATTTCCTTACTTTATAAAGAAATATTAAGAGTTTAGAGGGCATTATTTCTTTTTGAATTTTATTTTTAAACCTAAGATTGTTATAATTTTGTGAGTTCTTGTGTTGTCATTTTTTATTGAGAAAATTTGTTGTAAAAGTTTCTTTTTGTATTCGTTGATAAATAGTGGTAAAACCTTATTCTTATTGAATTTTTCAGAAATGATTTCATTATATTTTTTCAAATCTTTTATGTAAAATTTTCTGTTTGAAGGGTAAGTGTTCCAATAATAAACCGCACCATCCAAAAACTTATCAACTATCGCAAGTTGAACTTCTAAACTTTGTTTGGCAAAACTCTTTTGTTCAATTAAATATTTAAAGGCTTCAATGTCTGTTGCGATACAGTTTTTTGTGTTTGCTGTCGCAGAATTTATATTATTTCTTCTGTAATAAATCAGCGGAACGTCAAGAAAATTTGAATATTTCGGCTTATTGAAGTGCAAAAGCAGTGAAAACACGCCGTCTTCTGCAGTTTTTATCCCTTTGGGAAATAGCACATTAGAAGTTTTTAAAAAGGCTGTTTTGTATATTTTATTCCAACAATAAGTCAAAACGTGGAGTAAATCGTTTAAATCGTTGCTTTTTTCAAATTTTTCCAAACTCGGATTGTAATAAGTTTCTTTGACGCACTCGTCAGAAAATTCGTACCCTTTAAAGTTCACAATATCAGCTTTTTCGGTTTCGATTTTGTTATAAAGAACTTCACACGCATTTGGGGCTAAATAATCGTCCGCATCAAGAAACATCAGGTATGGTGAAGTCACTTTTTCCAGTCCGACATTTCGTGCAACGGAAACGCCTTCGTTTTGCTTATCTATAATGACAAATCGAGTGTCATTTTGTGAAAAATTTTTCAAAATATCAAACGAGCCGTCTGTTGAACCGTCATTTACGCAAATTATCTCAAGGTCTTGCAAGGTTTGATTTGCGACACTTTCAAGACACTTTTTTAAATATTTTTCAACGTTATATACGGGTATAATTACACTGACTTCTGGCATTTTTTTATCCTAAAATATACATATCAAATAATATGTATAAGTTTAGCATAAATCCGATTTTAGCGGTATTATAATTTTATTTTGCGTAAATCATTGTTAATTTTTCTTGCGATTATACCTTTTTAATGCGAAAATATTACAAGATAGCGTGTCTGCTTATTTTTGAAATTTTTTGCAAATTAAAATCGTGAAAAGTCAAGAGTAGCAGAGGTTTGAGAGTTTTATAAATCCTGTTATTGCAGGCATGGCTAAAAGATGTACAGTATTTATTTTACAGGATTATTTTATGGAAAAAATAAAAAAACTTATTGAATTTTTGAGAACCCAACGTTTTGTTTTGAATTACAGCAGAATGTGGCCTTATGTTCGTCCTGTTTGGTTCAGAGCGTTGTGTTCAATGTTAATTTGTATTCCGATAGGTTCGCTGGATGCGGTTATCGCACTGGCCTTGAAGCCTTACATGGACTTGGTAATGGTTGAAAAATCAGTGACTTCCCCGTGGTATATTCCGTTAGGGATTGTTGCGTTTACCTCAATTCAAGGCGGTTTAAAATACTTGTCGGCGTACCTTTCAACTTGGGTTGGCGGAAGAATTACAAACGGATTGAAGTTTGATATGTTCAAAAAACTTTTGACTTTGCCTACAGCGTTTTATGACAAACGCAATTCGGGTGATATCGTCTTCCAATTCAATAACCAAGCGGATTCCGCATGTTCAGGTTTGTTGGATAACTTGAGCGTCTTCACTCAGAGAATTTTCTCATCAATTTCTCTTGTTTGCGTTTTGTTTTACAACTCTTGGCAACTTGCGTTGATTGCGGTTGTTGTATTGGGTTGTGCTTTTGCTCCTGTTGCAAAACTTCAAAAACGTATCAAGAGCGTTATGGAAAAAACAGTTTTTGCTGATGCTGCGATTATCACTGAATATAACGAAGTTTTTGCGGGTAACAAAACAATTACTTCTTACAACTTGCAACAAAATGAAACTAACAAATTCTATAATATTTTGAAAAGTATTTTCACTTTGAGAATTAAAATGGTACAGAAAACTCAATGGCTGTCTCCGATGATGCACGTTATTGTATCTGTCGGTATTGCTGCTGCTATCGGTTACGGTTCTCATTTGATTATGTCAAAACAAATCACTTCAGGTAACTTCGTTTCCTTTATTACCGCTTTGATTTTGCTTTACACACCTGTTAAAAATATCGGTAATAACTTGAATGCGGTTCAATTCTCGTTCTTCTCTATTGAAAGAATTTTCGATATTTTGGATATGGTTCCTGCAATCAGAAACAAAGAAAATGCTGTCGAAATGGGTAGAAATCATACAAACATTCAATTCAAAGATGTTTGTTTTGAGTATGTGAAAAATGTTCCGATTTTGAAACACATAAATCTTGACGTTAAACAAGGTGAAACTATCGCACTTGTCGGTAATTCAGGCGGCGGTAAAACTACAATAGTGAACCTTTTGCCGAGATTTTATGATATTAAATCAGGTTCAATTATGATTGACGGCGTGGATATCAGAGATTATACGTTGGAATCTTTAAGACAAAATATTGCGGTAGTATTTCAGGATAACTTCCTGTTCTCGGGCACGATTAAGGAAAATATTTTGTTAGGTAATGAAAATGCAACGGATGAGCAAATTCAAAACGCTTTGAAAATGGCATATTTGGACGATTTCATTTCGACTTTGAAAGACGGTATAAATACTCAAATCGGTGAACGTGGAATTTTATTGTCAGGCGGTCAAAAACAACGTGTAGCAATCGCAAGAGCCTTCTTGAAAGATGCTCCGATAATTATTTTGGACGAGGCTACAAGTGCGTTGGATAACAAAGCCGAAGCGATTGTTCAAAAGGCGATTGACAACTTGATGCAAGACAAGACGGTATTTGTAATTGCTCACAGATTATCAACCATCAGAAATGCTAATAAAATTGTTGTCATTAACCAAGGTGAAGTTGCCGAAACCGGTACTCACGAAGAATTGTTGCAAATTGAAAACGGTGCATATAAAACACTTTACGATATGCAATTCAAAAAACAAGAAGTAAAAGCGTAAAGGTTTTAAACCAAATATAAATAGTCCGCTGAATTAATTTCGGCGGATTATTTTTTTGCTGAATTTTGTCAAAATGTAGGAACTCGGAAATTGTTAATTTTTGGTTAAAGAATTAAGGTTTTTGTTGAAATTGAGTTATAACATAAGTGTAGAGAATAAGAAACAAAATGAAAGGAGTGTTGATTATGAAATTTTTAGTTAAGAAAGCACCGGAGAATTTTATCAGAACTGTGAATGACGAAATCAGCTCTTTATTGAACAGACATTTTGACAGCTACTTCCCTGAAGCCGCATACTGGGCAGATGCCGATAAGTTTTCAATGCCGGTAGAAATTACCGATAAAGGCAAAGATTATGAGGTTCGTGCAGAACTTCCGGGAGTAAAAAAAGAAGACTTGGATATTGATATCGATAAAAATTATTTGACAATAAATGCCAACAAGATTGAAGAAAACAAAGTCGATGAAAAATCTTATAAAAAATCTGAATTCAGATACGGAGCATTTTCAAGAACAGTTTACTTCCCTGAAGAAATTAATGTTGACAAAACTGAGGCTAAATTGGAACATGGTGTTTTGAAAATTGAAGCCCCTAAAAAATATTCCGAAAGTGATTCTAAGAAAAAATTGACAGTTAAATAATTGCCATAAAGGAAATGTATAAGGAAAGGTAATTGAGTCGGCGGAGCATTTTATAATGCTCCGCCGACTTACTAATTTTCAGTTATGAACCCGTTGTTCAGTGCCAAATGTAGGTCGGAATTGCCATTCCGACACTTAAATTAACGTTGTTTGCGTGGCAACGCCAACCTACCTTGCCACCCAATGCTATTCCGACACTTAAATTCATTTTTAATACTCAATATTATTCGGAATTTTCCAATTATTATTGGAAATCTTTTTCAAACACCAATATCCTGCATTATTTCCTGTGGCATTGTTTGAGCAATTTTTATCAACATCTTCGTTTGTTTCATCTGAACCTGCGGGAACAAGTGCATGGTTTCGCCAAGCAAGAATAAAGGTGTCTTTGCCGATTTGGTTGGGCTTTTTATCACCGTTTGTGTCGATGTAAATTACAAATGAAGTTGAATCAACATCTGTTCCGAAAAGGTTTTTCATATCACCTTTGCTAAATCCGTCAAAACATAAGGTTGAACCGTTGAGCAATCTTACCGTAATAATATTAAATCCGATTCCGATTTTACCGTTGGCGTAAGGTATGTTGCCGTTTTTCAGGTTCTTTGTTCCGGTGGAGTTCCAACATCCTTCTTTGTTATAGCAAACCTGTACAGTTTTCATATATGGTAAAAGATACATGTCAAACCAGTTTTTTATCCCCGTCAGGTCATCAGGCACGGAGTCAAGGCTGGCATCTTTTGATTCGGCAACTTTGAGAACTTGTTGCAGTATCGAATAATCTTCTTTTAAAATTGCTTCCGTTCTTGTTCTGTTAATTTTCCCTAAAAGTGACGGGATTGTCATAGCCGCAACTACTCCGATAATTCCCAATGTTATCAGGACTTCCGCTAATGTGAAACCAAATTTAGTCGTCATATTACCAACCTTTCTAATGTATATATACATTACTTGAGGTTAGTGTAACACATATAATGTATGAATGCAACAGCGAAACTCTAAGACAATTTTATTATCAAAAACAATAGGGCAAATATTGAAGGAGTACCGTATTGAAGTGGCGAAAAAGTCGATAAACAGTGTTGCTCACGAGTACGGGCTAGATGTGGGAAATATCAGCAGAATTGAAAACGGGGTTACTGAGGTTAAACTCGTAACGCTTTGGAAACTTGCTGATGCTTACGAAATTCCGCTATCTGTTCTTATCCAAAAAATTGAAGCCGCTTTGCCAAAAGATTTTCATTTGTATGAAGAGTAGCGGGTTATTTTGTTAATAATTTTTCTACATCAATAACGGTTTTGAGTTTTAGTGCATAAATGTTATTTCTGTCAAATTTTGCGAGTTTTACCGCATCTTTTTCCGTCGTAATAATATTTCCCGTAATATCGACAATATCTGTCGGTGAATATTGGTGGTGGTCGTCAAAAGTTTTTGTATCTTTGACCACAAAAGATTTCAAAAAGTCATAAAACTGTTGCGGTTGTCCGATTGCACACATTGCGGTAACTTCCATACCGTCCATTAGACGTTGTCCGGTTTTGATATTATAAACATAGTCAGGCTCGGTATAGCAAACCTGTGTTGGGATTTGCAAGCGGTCTTGCATAATTTTTGCAACTTTTTCGGCTGTTTCGTGGTTAACGCTTTTGCTTACCACAACAAATTTGTCAATTCGTTCAAGGGCTTCCGCACCTTCTCTAAGCGGACCTGCAGGGAGCAAACATTCGTTTCCGAACCCTTTAACGCTATCCATAAGCACAATGTCTAAATCTCTATGAAGTTTTCTGTGTTGAAAGCCGTCATCTAAGATTATGACGTTAATTCCGAATTTTTCAACGGCATATTTTGATGCCAAATATCTGTTACGGCAGGTGAAAACGTAACAGTTTGGAGTGTTTTCCGCCAACAAAACAGGCTCATCACCCGCTTGAGAGGCGTCATAATAAATTTTAATTCCGTCAGATATCAGGTTAACGTTTTTGTTATTCAATCTTCCGCCGTAACCTCGAGAAACTATCGCAACTTTTTGACCGCAATCAACGAGATATTTGGCAATTTCAGCCACCAACGGGGTTTTACCGACTCCGCCTGTTGTCATGTTTCCGACAGAAATTACAAAAGCATTGACTTTTTTAGGTTTGATTATCTTTTTGTCGTATAAAAAGTTTTTCAATCTGCTTCCAAAACCGTAAAAGTATGAACAAAATTTCAAAAATTGAAAAAGTTTGCCTTCAGGATTTCTTTGATAATGTATTTTTGTTATTTCGGTTTTGATGTTCATGGTATTAGAATAATAATCTGAATAATAAGAAGCGTTTGTTCAACTTGTCTGAGAATTTTCTCAAGTTGCAAGTTGTAGCAACGGTATCATCAACAATTTTTTGCAAATCCGAAGCTTGATTTGCTGATGTCGGATTTACTTTGTTCACGGTTTCCAAAGTTGTTGCAACTTCTGACATTGCTTTGTTTGCGTTTGTAATTGCTGAATTTATTTGATTTTTTAACTTATCATCTTTAGTAATTTCGTTTACGCTTTCGCTGATTTGAGAAAGGTTTTCTGCGATAATTTTTAAGTTTTTGCCTGTTTGTTCTGCATCTGCCGCATCCATTACCTTGTTCAAGTTTCTAGCCAAAGTGTCAACAGAATCTGCGGTGGACATAACGGTTTTCTTAAACTGTTTGTCGCCGATAATTTCGTTTACGTTGGTTGACAATTTTGAAAAATCGTCCGTAGCCTGTTGAGTAATCGCCAAAAGTTGTTCAATATCCGCTTTTGAAGAATCCAAAAGTTCGTCAACTTTGCCCAAGGTTACGTTAGATTTAGCGGACAATTTATCAAGGTTTGCAATAGTCATTTTCAAATCTGCGATTGTTTCATCAGTCAGAATATCGTTAACTTTTTTGTTTGTTTCGGTTAAGGTTTCCGCCGCTTTGTATTGCCAATCCATGAAATCTGACAATCTCATAGGTTCAATGATTGTATATGGCGAATTTTGTTTTTTGTACGCAATCGGCATATCGTCTATTGCTGCCAATCTCAATTTGTATTCTGATTTATCTTTGATGATTGAACCTTTCATAAATTCAGGCGGAACAAGTCCCGGAAGATTTATGAAATAGTTAATCTTGTAAGCATATTTAGTTTTAATGTTGTTCTTTTGGTTATAAGGAACGGAATCTCTTGAAATTACGTCAACTGATTTAATTAAACCGACATTTTCGTATTTGTCGTTCAATTTCATTTGAACTGAATCGTTTTTGTCCAACAAATATTTACCGTTCATAGGAACGTATATTGTCATAGTTTTTGGCGGTGTAATTTCAAGGAATAATTCACCGATGATACCTGACTGTTGGATAGAGAACGAAGAGGCTCTCGGGATTACGACGTTAGGTTCTGTGATAACGAATTTAACGTTAACAAAACTGTCTTCACCTTTTACTACAGGTACAATTTCTTCTACCTGACCGACTTTTAGACCCATAATCTGTACGCCTGCCCCCGGTCTTAAACCGTTGACATCTTTGAATTGGATTTCAATACGTTTTGCTGAAGAAAACGCTCTTCCTTTGACTTTTAATACCGTGCCAACCAATAATATCAATGCGATTAGGGTTAATAAACCAACTTTAAATGATGATGAAAGTTTCATTAAAATTTATTCCTTATAACTCTGCTTTATGTTTATTTTATCAGAAAAATAAAAAACTCCAAATAAATTAGTAAAACCGTAGTATATATTTTTTCAAAATCTCCTACATTTAATTGATTTTTGCCGATTTCACTAGGTTAATGTTGAAATATATTATATAATGGTTACAGTAATGTTGACTTTTTGAAAAATATAATTAAATAGAAAACAGAAAGTAAAAAAAGATAGAAATATAGAAGGAGATCACACTATGGGCATGGCAGCATCTCAGGCCAGATGGATTTCACTGGCAGCACGCAAATCAAACGTAGAATATGAAGGACAACAAATTAACCAATCAAGACTTGCATTGTCTAATCAAAGTGCTGAGCTTTGGAACCAATTATATTCAATGGACGTTCCGACCCCGCCGAGTACTGCTGATTATTCGACTACCGAATACACTTTCTCAGACGGTGACACGGCTCAAACAATTTCAAATATCAGAACTGCTGATTATACTGATTCTGATGGTGTAAATTATAACTCTTACGTTACATACACCTCAAAAATTACCGAATACAAAGGTATCAGAAATACAAATTCTAATCCGCAAGTTCAATACGTTCCTGCAACAGAAGAAGGCGGAACAGGATATTACATGATTGGTAACAAAAAAGTTTCATGTTTAAACACTGTAGATAGAGATGACAAATCAGCATCAAGTGTTTGGCAGTCTTACGAAACGGAATTAGACCAAGTTGCGATTGATTGGCCTGATTCTCAAGTTGCTCAAGACTGGGCAAAATATAAAGCAGGTGATACAACAGCCTTAGATAATATTTATTTCTGGACTGACCAATCAGGTAAGGTAAACTTTGCATCAGGAACTTCCTCAACGGGTGATGCTTTGGAAGATTGCCGTATGGATGCTTCAGCACCGTTACATTCTTACTATGCGGATAACCAAGAATCTACAAAGGAAATTTCTAAGTATGCGATTATTGATTACGATTCAAGCGGTCGTGCTACTTCTATAAGATTGGAAGGTTCCAGTGCGGTTTATGATTTGAGTACCTCAACAAAAACCGATGAAACTTCATATAACGATGCGATGAATCAGTATTACTATGAACAGGCTCAATACGATAAAAAAGTTCAGGATATCAACGCAAAAACCGAGCAAATTCAAACAGAAGACAGAACTTTGGAACTTCGATTGAAGGCTCTTGATACCGAACAAAACGCACTTCAAACAGAAATGGATGCGGTTCACAAGATTATTTCTAAGAACATCGAAAGTACCTTCAAAACATTTGAAAGTTAATAATTTGATATTCTTCATATCAGAGAGGTTTAGAATAAAATGTCTTATAAAAATGATAGTAACTTAGTAATAGCAAACCGATTTGGCGAAGCAAGCGGTAACGCAAAAGCCCAAATGTGGGAAACTTATGACAGATTGAGAGATTTGACTGTTTCAGGTAGCGGAACGGGTACAGGCTTTGAATCGGCAGGCGGTTTCTTGTATAATTTGGCAAGTTTACTTGCTCCATCTGCTTTTGCGACTGTTTTTGGAAGTTCCGAAACAATGAATATTGCTGGAACTTCATACTATTCAGGCACAAAAGGCGGTTCGTCTTACGGTGTTGACAGTTACTACAACTACTCGGGATTTCCGAGCGGTGCTGCCTCAATCAATTCGATTTACGGACTTGCAACAGGCGGTGCTTCTTCAATCCTTAACGGTTGGGGCGGAAGTTCAAGTTTGAGCGGAACTGCGACAGGTTATGCGTCAAGTGTCAGCGGACTTGCTGATATTTCAAGTGCTGCGGCGTACGGTATCGGTACGGGTTCAGGGCTTGGCAAGATTTCTTCAAACATTGTAATGCCGTTTGCAAGTGCTGTTTCAGGTTTTGGTGGAATATTGACGGCTATTTCCCCTTATTTGGGTGTATATGGTGCAGGTACAACCGTTTTGGGTAACTTGATGCAGGGTACTTCCTCAGCGGCTTTGGCGGCTTATCAAAACGTTTCGGGTAACATTACCAACAGTGCCGATGTTATTTTATCAACAAAGGTTCGTAATATTGAAACCGTTTGCAAAATGCTTGATACGCAGGGTGATGTTGCCAAGAAGATGCTCAAAGAAGGCATTGAAGGCGACAGTAAAGCCATTCAAGATATGTAATAAAATTTTTAAAAGAACCGTTAATTTGACGGTTCTTTTATTTTTGAAAATTTTTTGATAAAATTATTAAAGAATTTTTGAATTTGACCGTATAATAT
>CAVKDD010000020.1:0-10740 GCA_963654845.1 Acutalibacteraceae bacterium
GCCTGTAATGGCGACAGTAAGACCGATTGATGACAATAGTATGGAAGTTGTTTTTGACGATATGCAAAAATCAATCGCAATCGGACAATCGGTTGTTTTGTATGACGGCGACATCGTGCTTGGCGGTGGCGTAATTGATAGCGTAAAATAGAGTTAAGGATTTATATTTTTTGAAAAAGAGGTCTTGAAGACCTCTTTTTTTGTGTGAAAAAACAGCAAAATGGTCGCACTTGGAAAAAATGATTTCAACAAAAATGAACACCTATTTCAGAGGCAAAAAGTATGTCGGAATGGCAATTCCGACACTTAAATTAACGCTGTTGGCGTGGCAACGCCAACCTACTTTTCCAATACACGCCTTTTCTGGATTGCCACGACAATCTTACCGTAAAACTCGTCAAACACCCACCAACACCGTCATTACGAGGAACGAAGTGACGAAGTAATCCAGAAATTTATAAACGAAAAAGAACACTTTTTCCAAAACAAAACGTAGGTCACGGCATTGCCTGACATGTAAATTAACACAAAGAGCAGGTTGGAAAACCTGCTCTTTATTTATAAATAACCTTAAAAACCTAACTGTTTTTCATTTTTTCAATAGTATTGGTGGTGGATTTGCCGTCAACAAAAGTTATAAACTCTACTCGGGTATTATTTTTACGCATAATATCCGCTTCAGGCAAGGTTTCCATTGTATAATCCGCACCTTTTGTATAAACATCAGGTTTAATCTCATCTAACAAGTTTCTCGGGCTGTCCTCATCAAACATCACGACATAGTCAACACAAGACAAGGCACACAAAATTTCCGCCCTATCGTTTTCGTTATTTATCGGACGAGAAGGTCCTTTGATAGATTTGACCGATTTATCCGAATTTAGCAAAACTATAGAATAATCCGCAAAAGTCTTCGTTTTTTGCAAATATCTTACATGCCCGACATGCAAAATGTCAAAACATCCGTTTGTCGCAACTACGGTTTTGCCCGATTGGTGAAGTTTTTGCACAAAACTTGCTACATTTTCTCTTCGTAAAATTTGACCCATTTTATACCTTTCAATAAATTGCTATAACTTATCCGTTTAGCATTATTCTTTACCGTAAAGTCCCATTTCTATTATTTTTTTACAAATTCTGACAGTATTCAATGCCGCACCGATACGCAAGTTATCGGCAACACACCACAAAGAAATACCGTTTTCAAACGCCAAATTACGTCTGATTCTGCCTACAAACACAGGATTTACGCCTGAAGCATCACGAGTTGTCGGATATTCATAATTTTCAGGATTATCAATAACTTCAATTCCGAAAGACTCTTTCAAAATTGCACGAACTTCGTCAGGAGTAACGTGTTTTTCAAACTCGATATCAACAGCTTCGGAGTGTCCGTTATAAACAGGAACTCTCGCCGCCGTACAAGATATCGGCAAGTCTTGCGGTAAGTGAAGGATTTTCTTCGTTTCGTTCACTACCTTCATTTCTTCCTTCGTATAACCGTTGTCGCAAAATACGTCAATTTGCGGAATTACGTTGAAAGAAATCGGTTTTTTGAACGCTTCGTTTGTAAATTCTTTATTATCAAGTGTAGCTTTTGTGTTTTCAGTCAATTCGTTAATCGCCTTCAAACCTGCTCCCGATACTGCTTGATAAGTCGAAACTATAAGTCTTTTTATACCGAATTTATCATGTAACGGTTTCAAAACCAGCATCAACTGAGAAGTTGAACAATTCGGGTTTGCAATAATTCCTTTATGTTTTTTCAAATCTTCATCGTTTACATACGCAATAACAAGTGGAACATCTTTTTCCATACGGAAAGCGGATGAATTATCAATCAAAACTCCGCCACGTTTAACGATTTCAGGTGCAAATTTTTGCGAAGTCGAACTGCCGGCAGAAGCCAAAACAATATCAACACCGTCAAAGCTTTCAGGTTTTGCTTCTTCTACCGTGTATTCTTTGCCTTGAAATTCAATCTTTGTACCTGCACTTTTTGCACTGGATAAAAATTTAATCGTTTTGTAATCAATTTTCAATTCGTCAACGATTTTTGTAATTTCACGACCTACAACACCTGTAGCTCCAAGTATTGCGATATTTGCTTTCTCTTTTGCCATAACTGCCCTCATTTATAATAAAACTGTGTACAAATTCTATCATACTACAAGCATAGAAATTATTAGCCCTTCGTTAATAATAATTTACTTTCTATGGCAAAAAATTTTATGTTCGGCTTTAATTATGTATATGAAAATAACAAATTCTCAAAATCAAATAAATTTCGGGCAAAAAGTTCCGACAAAAGCCCTATTAAAATCAGCCTTGCAAACGCAAAATTTTGAAGAGGCAAAAGAGTTGAATTTAAGTCTTGGCGTAAAATATTCAGGTCATATCGGCTTTCACAAAAGAGCCTTATTGATAGCCGAAAATGCTTGCAAAAAGAACAAATACATACAAGAACTTGTTAATCGTTTAAAAGAAAATCCGCTTACTCAAAACACCGAAATCGAAAAAATCACAAAGCAAACAAAAGGCTTTTTAGACATTGATATTTAATTAACATAGCCAACCGAACCTCTCCGACCGACCAATGCAAAATTTTTCCTTTAGAGTTAAATTTTGGACGGACAAAAGGAGAAAATTATGTTTTACAATGTACAAAAAGCTAAAGATTTAATTGAACTTGATGACAAAAAATTTGAAAGAAAAACGTTATTGGAAGACGGCGACAGTTCAATCTGCGTAGTTGCACTAAAAAAAGATGAAGTCATCGATAACCACACCTCAGTAAAAGATGCAGCAGTTTGCGTTATTGACGGGGAAATCGAAATTCATTTTGCGGCAGAAAAATTTGAGATAAAAAAAGGCGAAATTATTATGTTTGAAAAAGAAAAAGAGCATAAAGTTCTCGCTAAAAAAGACAGTAAATTTTTACTTATCAAAATCTAAAAAATATTAAGACCTCTTAATTTGAGGTCTTTATTTTTATCGGTATAAAAAATTTTGTGCTACTATATTTTCAAAAAAAAGGAGAGAATATGTGGAGAATAAAATTATTTTTATCCGTACTGTTTGTAATTTGCATTTCGACACTTGCAGTTTCAGCGGAAGAATTTTCTATTCCGCAAACAACAGACACCGCAACCTCTGAAAATATTGAAACCGAAACGATTACGGTAAATAATAGAATTAATAAAGAAATCAAAAACGCAATAATAAATATTTACGGAAAAGAACAAGCGGACGAGATTTATGAAAAAGTAATGGAACAAGCCGCACAAGCGATAAAAAACAGACCCGCAGAACTTGTTAAACAAGACCAAACCAGACCGTCAGATTGGTACAAAAACGAAATAATTTATATGTTCTACGTTGACCAATTCGGAAACGTGAAACCAAACAAAGAAAACACTTTTAAAGATACCACCCTAATGTTTAATTACCTTGAAGATTTAGGGGTAACGACACTTTATCTGCTCCCGTTTGCTGACAGCCCTATGGAAGATGCGGGATTTGATGTGCGAAATCCGCAAAGTGTACGAGCAGACCTTGGCGGGAACAAAGAATTTCAAACCTTTATTACGGAAGCAAAAAAACGAGGGTTTAAAATAAAAGCCGACTTAGTGCTAAATCATTTTTCCTCAGAGCACGAATGGTTCAAAAGACTTGAAGCAGGTGATGAATCCGCACTTGATTATTTTATCTATACCGACAAAAAACCTGAATATGTAAAATATCAGGACGAAAAGTTAGGAACCGTCATTGAATACAAAGAACCAAACGGAAAAATCTCAAAAAGACGTTTAATTTTCCCTGAAGCAATGGAAGATAACTACAGGCATGTGGTCGTAAACGGAAAAGATTATTACCTGTACCACACGTTTTATCCGTTCCAACTCGACATCAACTGGGAAAATCCCGAAGTTTTATATTATGTACTCCAAACGATTACCCATTGGACAAATACGGGAATTGATATTTTCAGAATGGATGCTATTCCGTATTTGTCAAAAGATGCGGGAACAAATGCCGAAAATGAGCCTAAAACTCATTCAATAATTAAACTATTGAGCGATTATATACAACTGACAGCACCATCAACGGTAATTCAAGTGGAAGCCTGCCAAACTCCAAAAGATATTTTGCCGTACTTTGGCAAAGACCGAGAAGTCAAAGTTCAAGCAGGTGACGAGGATTTGACGCTAAAACGAACAAATGAGGCTCAAATCGCTTACCATTTTCCGTACATGCCTGCAATTTGGGCAAGTTTGATTACCGAAGATAAAAAATATTTTATAGATGCTTACAAAAAAACTCCGCAAATTCCGAAGTCAGCCGCTTGGGGAATATTTTTAAGGGTTCATGACGAATTAACTCTTGAAATGGTAACTCCCGAAGTTCGAGAACTAATCTTTGACAACTTGGTTTCAAAAGGTGCAAGTTTCAGAAACGGATTTGGGGTAAGCGGAAGAATGGCAAACTTCTTAAACAAAAACCCGAACAGAATTGAAGAAGCCTTTTCAATTCTGTTGACCCTTCCGGGAATTCCGATTATTTACTACGGTGATGAAGTCGGCGTAACAAACAATTATGAAAACGCTAAAAAAGCCGCACAAAAACGAGCAAAAAATAACAAAGATTTGTTATCTGCGTTCGATTCCCGAGATATCCACAGAGGGGACGTTCCGCAAAAATTATTCTACGGTTCGACTTTGGGATATTATCAATTCAACTCAAAGGTTTACAAAAAAGTCAGAAATCTTATCCATTTGAGAAAAACCTTACCTGTTATGGCAAATGGCGATTTTGAGATTTTGAAAACCGCTTCAAAAAGTAATTTTGCCTACATAAGAAAAAATGCCGACCAACAAATTTTAGTGATAAATAACCTGTCTTCAGACAAATTGGTTGCAGAAATTACGCTCCCGAAAAACATTATTCTAAAAAATGAAGGTCACATAACAAGTCTGAAAAACCTTGTAAACGGGGATAATATAAAAGTAAACATTTCACTGCAAAATAAAACAATGCACTTAAAACTTGCCCCATATCAAGTTTTGTGGTTAGAGTTATAAATAAAAAAATGTGAAAACTTTGAACAAAAAAACACCCTCATCTTAATTGATGAAGGTGTTTTTAATATTGAAAATCTTACTAGCGAAGATATCTTACATACAAATAAATCGAACTCAAAACTAATGAAATAAAGGTAACTAACGCACCGTATTTCATAAATCTCAAGAAGGAAATTTTGTGACCTTTTGAAGCGGCTGTTTCACTAACCAAAACGTTAGCAGCAGCACCGATAATCGTAAGGTTTCCGCCAAGACATGCACCTAGTGATAATGCCCACCATAAAGCGTGAACATGACCTGTAATTGCATTCGGGTTAGCAGGGTTAATCAATTCAGAAATCAACGGAGCCATTGTCGCAGTATAAGGAATGTTATCAATTATACCTGACAAAATACCTGAAGCCCACAAAATAATCATTGTTGCCATATTCAAGCTACCGTGAGTTAAATGGATTAACTGGTCAGCCAAGAATTTAATACCGCCGTTTGCTTCAAAACCACCGATAATAATGAACAAACCTACAAAGAAGAAAATAGTTAACCATTCAACGTCTTTGTAAATTTCTTTAGGATTTTCAAATAACAACAAGAACGCTGCACCTGCTACGGCAAATACATAAGCAGGAATGTGAGTAACGTCATGAGTTACAAAGCCTAAAATTACCAAAGCCAAAGTGATTACTGAACGAATCATCAACTTTTTATCGGTAATTGTTTGTGAATTATCAATATTTGCAACGTGTGCCATTTTTTCAGGAGTAGCTTTCAAACCTTTTCTGAACAAGAATACCAAAGTTGAAATTGAAACCAAGAAAATAATAGTTACAATAGGTGTTAATTCGGTTACAAAGTTCATAAAGCTCAAACCTGCTCTTGTACCGATAATAATATTCGGCGGGTCACCAATCAAAGTTGCAGTACCACCGATATTAGAAGCCAAAACTTCAGTAATCAAAAACGGTACAGGGTCTGTGTCAAATTCTTTTGCAATAACAAAAGTTATCGGCATCATAAGAACAACCGTTGTTACGTTGTCCAAAAAGGCTGATGCTACAGCAGTAAACGCTGCCAATGCAAAAAGAACTGTTTTCGGGTGACCTTTAGTAATTTTTAATAAATTTAGAGCCATCCACTTGAAAACACCGCTTCGACTTGCGATATTTACAATAATCATCATACCGATTAACAGGAAGATAACCTGAAAATCTACATACTCGAAAACACCTTTCAAAACTTTGCCTTCACCGGCTTCCCCACCGAAAGGAATCAATCCGAGCAACATAACCAATGCAGCACCTGCAAGTGCAACAACTGATTTTTGGATTTTTTCACTGGCAATGAACACATAAGCGATAAATAAAATCGCACCCGTGATAATCATTCCGTGAGATTGAATAAATTCCATCTTCTGTTCTCCTTCTATACAGAAGAATTATAACATGAACAAATCAACGGTTATTCTTTTTCACTTCAATCTTTACATTAGCCGTAGTATTAGAATTTGTGCTTGATTAGGGCATAAATGTCATTACCGACAATGAAAATCATAAATAAAATCAGCAACAAGAAAAATACCGAACTGATTTTGTTAATCGTATCTTCATCCAACGGCTTGCCACGCAATTTTTCAATTACCAAGAACATAAAATGTCCGCCGTCAAGTGCAGGTATCGGCAAAAAGTTTACAAGTGCCAAATCTAACGATATCATCGCAGTAAGCAACAAGCCTGAGAAAAATCCGTTATTTTGAATTACATCGCCACCGATTTTGGTAATAGCAACAATACCGTGCATATCCTTCATCGGAATTTTACCAGTGAACAGTTGCCACAAACCGTAAACAAGCATGTAAGTTTGTGCCCACAAATAACTGAACGAGCCTGAAATTGCGGTTTTAAAGTTCTTTGTAGGTCTTAAAACTTCACGAGCCTCAATCATAATACCGATTAAACCTTTTTCATCGGCATAAAGCGGTTTCAAATCAACGGTCTTACCGTCCCTCAAAACTTGAATATTTAAAGGTCTTTGAGTATCAGACACGGCAAAAGCCAAATCTTTCAAAGTCGCCGTTCCGTCAGAGGTGTAAGTTGATTTATCTTTTATAGCCTTTCTCAACTTCACTTGAGCCTCGTTCAAGGAAACCTGTTTGTCATGATAAAGAGCATAACCTTTTAACACTTCATCATCAATAACAATCGGAGCTTCATCGGTTCTGTCGGGAAGTTTTACGACTACATCTTTTTTTATAACTTCTTCATTATTAACGGTAGGATTAAGTTTTTCTAAGGCTTCAAAATTTTCATTTACAAAACTTTCATCCACTTTACCGTCATATTTTTTACTGCTTTTAGCGTACAAAGTCAAAGCATAACTTGAATTTATATCAGAACCGTTAATTTTCAAAACTCGGTCGCCCTTTTGCATTCCGCTTTTCCAAACGGAAGCTTCTTTTGGAGCACTGATATTACCGATAAACACCTGACTTTGACCTGACGGGAGTTTTCCCCATACAAAAGCCGTCAATAAAACAAAAACAAAAGCAACAATAATATTTGCGATAACCCCCGCTGAAATGACAACCATTCTGTGCCATACGGGATGATTTACAAATCTGTCTTTTGAATCTTCGGGCAAATCAGAATCTTTTTCATCATCGGGAAATGATACATAACCGCCAAGCAAAAAGGCATGCACAACAAGTTCAACATCCCCCACCTGTTTGCTCCACAAAGTAGGACCGATAGGCAAGCCGAAACCGAACTTTGAAACCTTTATTCCCAACGCTTTTGCGGCGAAAAAGTGACCCGCTTCGTGAATTAGCACCAAAAAACTCAGCAATAATATCATTATTATCAAAGACATAAAAAATCCTCTTTACCTTAAATCTGTTATTTATCTTTTAAATTGCTCAGAAAATCTTACATCATTGTTGAAAAATAATCTGATATCATCGATTGCATATTTTAGCATTGCAAGACGTTCTACGCCGACACCGAACGCAAAGCCCGAATATACATCAGGGTCAATTCCGACACCTCGCAATACATTAGGGTCAACCATGCCTGCCCCTAAAATTTCTAACCAACCCGTGCCCGAGCAGGTTCTGCAGCCTTTGCCTTCACACATAATACATTGAACATCAATTTCTGCTGAAGGTTCAGTGAACGGGAAGAAGCTGCTTCTAAATCTTGTAGGTCTTACAGAACCGAAATAAATTCTGATAAATTCGTTCAAAACACCCTTCAAATCACCAAAAGTAATGTTTTTGTCAACATACAAACCTTCAATTTGGTGGAAGAAATTATTTTTACGGGAATTTATGTTTTCGTTTCTGTAAACTCGACCAGGTGCAATAATTCTAATCGGCGGTTTTTGGTTTTCCATAACGTGAACCTGAGCCCCTGAAGTTTGACTTCTCAATACAACATTTTTGGCAATATTTGTATAGAAAGTATCTTGCATATCTCTTGCAGGGTGGTCTTTTGGAACATTCAACATATCAAAGTTGAAATATTCTGTTTCGACTTCAGGTGAACATTCGCTCGGAGCAACAGAAAAACCCAAATTTTGGAAAATTGACACAATTTCGTTTGTTGTTGATGTCAACGGGTGAACGTTACCTCTCGGAATATATTGCCCCGGCAAAGTAATATCAAGTCTTTCTTTTTCTAATTTTTTATTCAATTCCTGTTCGTAAAAAACAGTGAATTTTTCAGAAATTGCAGACTCCAAACATTTTGTAATTTCGTTTGCTCTTGAACCTACAATTCGTTTATCTTCAGGAGATAAATCCTTTAAACCTTTTTTAATTTCGTTAAATTCCCCTTTTCTGCTCAAATATTTGAATTTAACGTCTTCCAAGTCCTTTACCGTAGCAGAATTTTCAATATCTGCCATTGCATTTGAATAGATTTTCTCCAGTTGTTCTTTCATTTTTATACCTCTATATATTTAAAATTTCATTATACTTTTTTTCGTAACCTATTGTTGTTTCGCTTCCGTGCCCGGGGAAAACTTTTGTCTCGTCAGGCAATTCAAACAATTTGTCCTTGATACTGTGACTGATTGCCTTCAAATCACCCCCCGGTAAATCGCAACGTCCGACACTTCCGTGAAACAGGGTATCCCCTGAGAATAATTTTCCGTCAATTAAATAACTCATTCCGCCTTTTGTATGTCCCGGAGTTGAAATACATTTAACCTCGATATCACCGAATTTAAAAATATCACCGTCTTTGACAAAATGATTGATATTTTTAATAGAAACGGGCATCATTCCTGCAAACATTTGCATCATTTTCCCGCAAAAACCGACTTGTGATAAGTCTTCTTCATTCATATAAGTATCAACACCGAAAACCTCTTTGAATTTGTCAACACCTAGAATATGGTCAAAATGTCCGTGAGTTAGGAAAATATATTTCAATTTCACATCAGAATTTTTGATATTTTCGATAAAATCGGCATCGGGTGCGGAACAGTCAATCAGCACCGCTTCTCTTGATTTTTCGTCAATCAAAAGGTAGTTGTTAGCATCAATGGGACCTTCTACAAAAACTTTCATTTCCATTATTTTCTAACAACCTCAAAAATTTCTTTGCAAATAGAAAATACGTCTTTAACATCTTTTAGTGCAAGCATATTTGCTCCGTCACAAAGTGCTTTGTCAGGGTTCGGGTGAACCTCAAAGAACAATACGTTAGCACCTGCAGCCATTGCTGATTTCGCCAAAGTAGGAACAAATCTTCTGTCGCCGCCCGAGCTTGTTCCGTTTGCCCCGGGAAGTTGAACACTGTGTGTTGCATCAAACACAACAGGATAACCAAATTCCTGCATAATCGGAATACCACGAAAATCAACAATCAGGTTATTGTACCCAAACGAAGAACCTCTATCGGTCAACATAATATTGGTATTTCCAGAATCTTCAACCTTTTTCACCAAACTGCCCATTTGAGCGGGTGCTAAGAATTGACCTTTTTTAATATTAACGATTTTACCTGTTTTTGCCGCCGCTACAAGCAAATCGGTTTGCCTACACAAAAATGCGGGAATTTGCAAAATCTCCGCAACTTTTGCAACGGGTTCGGCTTGGTCAGGCGTATGAATATCGGTTACAATCGGCAAATCATATTTTGCTTTCACTACAGCTAACATTTCTAACCCTTTTTCCATTCCCGGACCTCTATATGAGGTGATAGAAGAACGATTAGCCTTGTCAAACGAAGATTTGAACACATAATTTATGCCGAGTTCTTTGGTAACCTGTTTTAAATAATCTGCTGTTTCGTCAAGAATTTCCTGACTTTCAATAGCACACGGACCGGCAAGAATAGTCAATTTATCCCCACCAATCTCAAAATCCCTTAATTTAATTCTCTTAATATTTTTCATACCTGAATTATATGCAAAATAAAGCAAAATTACAAGTTTTACAAAATAAAAACAATAAAGAACAAAAATATTGTAACAAAATTTTCATATACCAAAATTTTATTAAAGTTACATTACAAAAATTCCGACAATAAAAAAAATAGAAGGATAATAATGACTAATTTAAGCATTCAACAACAGCAACAACTTAATCTATACCTAAAAAATAACCCTAAAATATCCAGAGAAAAAGCGATAAATCTTCTTTTTAACAACAATAATATAG
>CAVKDD010000021.1:0-10491 GCA_963654845.1 Acutalibacteraceae bacterium
ACTTTTAACTCTGAAAATTGCGTTCATTTTTGTGTATTTATTATCCAACCCTTGAGTGTGTGCCTTTTTCGATGTCACTTTCCTTCTATCCGTTATGGTTTTATAAAAATGTCGGTTGGGCATACTTGCCCAACCGACATTTTTCGGCACAACATGTCAAAAGTTGCTCAAAACTACCTTTTCCAAACTTTGTTGTCGATTTTCCATCCGTCACGCATTAGTTTACTCAAACACCAATATCCGTTCCCTGTCAGGCAATTCTGTTCTACTTGTTCTTTTGTTCGGCTATAGCCTGCAGGAACAGTTCCGAGATTTTCGTTGTATATAAGAATATAAATGTCTTTCCCGATTACGTTTGGACCTCTGTCGCCGTTTACATCAATGTAAAACTCTAATGAATTTCCGGGAGCATCAACTCCAAACAGGTTTGAGTTTGAACCTGAAACACTGGCATCTAAATTCCCCCAAAAGCCTTTTGCCGTTTTAAACGTCACCGTAACGTTTCCGATAGTGACCTCGTTATTCCCGACAGATGTCGTGTAGGTTGGAGTTTGATTGTTTAAAGTTTTTACTATTCCGCTTTTATGCCAACAGCCTGCTTGTTGAACGCAAAGGCTTGTTACTTGCAGGCTCGGTGCTAAGTTTTTATCAAACCATTCTTTTTGACCTTTTGTTGAAACTTGAACTTGCATTGAGGTGTTTCCCTTGTCCTCAGATAATTTCAAGGCTTGTGCAATGGTTGAATATGCCACTTTTGCCCTTGCTTCCACCTGTCGTTTTGTAATCATTGAGTTTAGACTTGGGATTGTCATTGCCGCAACAATGCCGACTATACCTAGTGTTATCAAAACTTCAGCAAGTGTAAAGCCAAAACGAATTTTATTTTTTAGCATAAAAACTTCCTCACTAGCAATATAATATTATTTACTATCAATATATTGATACTACATGTCATTATATTCACTTATATAACTAAAGTCAAGGATATATAATTATGAAATGGAAAAAGATTTCAGATATATAATCGGGCGTAACATCAAGGCTGAAAGGTTACGCAAAGATATTACTCAAGAAAAATTTGCGGAACTCATAAACATGAGCCTTAGTTATGTGAGTAAGGTTGAACAAGGGCTGACCTCGCCAACGGCGTTGGTTTTGTACAAAATTTCTCGAGTTCTTGAAGTTAAAATGGAAGATTTTTTCAAAGGGGTAACCGTAGAAGAGTAGGGTTTTATTATTTTAAAAGAGCATTTTCTTTACCCTTATCCGTTATGGTTGCGGTGGATTAGGCGGCTGCAACAGGTCAAAACTCCTGCTCCGACACCGATTATTCCGTTTACGGCGATAGAATTTTTTGTCGGAGATTTAAAAAATACAAATCTTCTCGCAATAATATCAAGCACTACGCCAAATCCAAACCAAGAACCTGCGGTTGCTAAACTGTCGTGCAAAATTGAGTGGTTCGGTTGTTGTTGTCTACGAGCGTTTCTGTTGCTATTATTATCTTTTGGGGCTATTGCACAGAAATTCTGTCTTGTTGTAGGGTAACTGATACTGTTTACTTTCATTTTTAAATCTTCTCAATACGCCAAAATTTTAGATTAATATGTGGTTCATGCGGTATTTTACATCAAAGAATTTTTGATTTCAACAAAAATATTAGGCAAATTTTGTTTTTAATGTATAATCAAAAGTACTTGGAGGTTTTTTATGAGAAAATCACTGTGCCTGTTACCCCTGGCACTCGGAACTTTCGGGCTGGGAATGACGGAATATGTAATGATGGGCATTTTACCCGATGTCGCAAAGACCATGCAGGTTTCAATCCCTGTTGCGGGGCATTTTATTTCTGCGTACGCACTTGGTGTTGTGGTCGGGTCAATTTTGTTGGTAATTTTCGGACGAAACAAGCCGTTAAAGCAGGTTTTGCTGGTGTTAGCGTCAATTTTTACCGTGGCAAATTTACTTTCGGCATTTGCCGATAATTATTATATTTATTGTTTGTTGAGGTTTATTGCAGGCTTTCCGCACGGAGCGTTTTTCGGCGTTGGGGCAATCGTTGCTCAAAAACTTGCGGATAAAGGCAAGGTAAATCAAGCAATTTCGATTATGGTATCGGGGATGACGGTTGCAAATCTTGCGGGAATTCCTGCGGGAACTTACCTCAGCCATAATTTTTCTTGGCGAATAACCTTTATTTTGATAGGTTTATTCGGCTTTTTGGTACTTTATTCCATTCAAAAACTTATCCCGCAAATCGCTCCGTTACCCGACACGGGATTTCGTGGGCAATTCAAAATCTTCAAATCCCTTGCTCCTTGGCTGTTGATTTTGACGGTAACAATGGGTAACGGCGGTATTTTCTGCTGGTATAGTTACATAAATCCGCTATTGGTGAATTTGTCGGGGATAAAACCTGTTTTTGTGTCGTCATTGATGATTTTGGCAGGTGGCGGAATGGTTTTAGGGAACTTTTTAGGCGGGAAACTGTCTGACAAGTTCAAACCTTCTATTGTTGCGGCTTGCACTCAACTTTTATCTTGCATATCGCTTTGTTTAATATTTTTATTAGGCTCAAATCCGTTTATTTCAGTGGCTTTGATGTGTGTATGTACGGGGTGTTTGTTTGCCGTTTCTGCTCCGCAGCAACTTTTGTTGATTAAATATTCAAAAGGCGGCGAAATTCTCGGGGCATCAAGTTCGCAAATTTCCTTCAATCTCGGAAATGCAATCGGAGCCTTTGTCGGCGGTCTTCCGCTTGCTCACGGGCTCGGGTATCAATATGTCGCAGTTCCGGGTGCAATGTTTGCTTTTGTCGGATTTTGTGTGTTATTTTACTTTTACAAACGATATGAGGCGTGTTAAGATTAAAAAAGGGTTTTGTATGATAAGGCTTGAAAACGCAATCGCAAACGGTGAAATCGAAAAAATAAAAACGCTATACTATGAGGCGTTTCCAAAAGAGGAGCAAAAACCGTTTGAATTGATTTCTCAAAAACAAGCAGAGGGTTTGGTGGAAATTCTGTCGATAAAAAACGAGAATAATTTTTGCGGACTTGTGCTTCTTGCAAAGTCTGAAAATCTTGTTTTGCTTGATTATTTTGCAATAGTAAAAGAGTTTCGTGGGCAAAAAATCGGGTCAGAAGTCTTACGCATTTTGCAGGACAGATTTAAACATGAAAAACTTATTATAGAAATTGAAAATTCCAATGCGGTTTGCGAGAACAAGTCTGAACGAATCAGGCGAAAACATTTTTATCTTAAAAACGGTTTGAAACAAGTTCCGTTTGAAGTGGATTTGTTTGGGGTGGAAATGGAAATCCTGACCAATAATCAGCTGTTAACTTTTGAAGAATATTACAGGGTTTATTATAAGGTTTTTGGTTCAATAGTTGTCGGAAAGATTAAACTTATGGAGCAAAATTTTTCAATTCACACCAAATAAAAAAAGAAGGTCTTTTGAACCTTCTTTTTTTTGATAATTTGTTATGCTTTTTCAAGAACTTTTTTAGCGTTTTGAATGCCTACTGCTACATTTTTCTTCATCTCGCTAAGCATTTTTATGAAGGAATGAGCTTCTTTTGTATTCATCAATCCTATATTTTTCTTGCTTCCGTTCAACTTGATTGATATCAAATTGTCACTGTGTGGGAAAAATCCTTTTTTGTAACAGGTAATTGATGAAACGCCAAGTTTTCCCAATTTTGTATTTTCTCCCGGAACTACGGTTTTAATTTTTTCGGTATTCAAAACTTTTGTTCCTGAAGGGAAGATTTTGGGCATTTGTTTTGCATCGGCAACTGTTTTATTTATTGTGCTAATATTTGTGCGTATTGTATTAACACTGATTTTTGATACTGTCATATAACTTCCGCCTTTTCTTTTTTCTTATTATACATGAATATGTTTTTATATAAAAGTCCGAAAATTTTATTTTTTGCTAATAAAAAACAAAACTTTACACAATAATATCAGCGAATTTTACATTTTTTAAAATCTTTTCAAGATTGTGCGGATTTGTTTCGACCTGATAGCCGATTTTGCCTGCACTGAAAATTATTGTTTCAAAATTCTGAGCGGAACTGTCCAATACCGTCACAAATTCTTTTTTCATTCCGATAGGAGAGCAACCTCCGTGAATATAGCCCGTTAGCGGTAATAATTCTTTTGATTTCAACATTTCTACCGATTTTTCATCAACGCTGTGAGCAGCTTTTTTCAGGTCTAATTCGCACGCAACGGGGAGCATAAAAACGTAGTATTTTTTAGATTTTCCGACAGTAACAAGGGTTTTGAAGACTTGGGCGGGATTTTGATTTAATACGGTCGCAACTTCGATTCCGCTGATTGCATCAGTGTCAGCATAAGTGTAATGTTTGTACGGAATTTTGTATCTGTCTAAAGTTCGCATTACGTTTGTTTTGTAGTCCATTTTATTTTACCTGCCTTTTTATCCATTCCATAATTAACTCTACCAAATAGTCCTGTTGTTCTTGTGATAGTTGAACGTTTTTCGGGAATTTATGCCATTTGTTTATACAACCTCGACAACAGGTTGCCGTTGCGTGTTGAGCAATAAATACGGGGTGACCTCTCATGGGCGTTTGTTTTCCGTCATTTGGAATTTCAGCCGGAGCAATACGTTTTGAAATAAAATCTCTGGCGTGGCTTCTGATTGTTTCAATCCCTTTTTGTTCAATATATTCAAGTTCTTTGGGTTTTAGTCGAAACTTTGCCCTGAAATCGGATTTTCCGAGCCTGTTCAAAATATCATCAAACATTTTTAAATACCTCACAACAATTTTATCACCAAAAATTTGCGGAGATTAAGCCAACTCAAAAACTTAAATCTTTTTCCCGAGAGATTTTGAAATTTTTGAGTGAATAAGGTTTGCCTGATTTAAGTATTCGGTCAGTTTTTCGTAATTCTGTTTTTTCTCGCCATACGGAACATTCATGTCAATCAGTTCATCGACACTTTTGCTGATTTCAGAAAGTTTGTCAAGCGAATCCGATAAGGTAACAACCGAATTGACCTTCTTTGAAACCCTTGCCATTATTTGTCTTGAGATAAATTCTTGAACTTTGTAAATTACAGGCATGTTCTTTTTGAAATGTTGGTGATTAAATTTCTTTTCGCCCAAAACTCGTCCGCCATACATCTGTTCTTTTCGCAAGGCTGAAAGTTCCTGCATTAAACGCTGTCTTTTGGCTTTTAGTCCAAGAGCTTCGTTTTGAGTTCCGTAAGTGTCCGCCATTTTGATTTTTTCGTTCAAATCGTTGATTGTGGCTTCTTTGTCCTTTATTCTGTATTCGATATTAACTTCTTCAGCGTTTTGGTCATCAAATTTTGTGTTGTTCAAAATTGTTGAATCGTAACCGTTTAATCTTTTTATCGGATTAGAAGTCGGTGCGGCTTGGTTTTCGGGTGGGTTAGCGGGTTTTGTTTCAAACGGGTTTGAGGTATCGTTTGGTTTGAAACCGTTGTCAAACGGATTTGCCGCAGAAAATTTATAATTACTGCTGAAAATATTTCCGTTTATTTTGTTGTTGTTCCCACTATTATCCATACAAACATTTTAAACCAAGAAAAAATATTTTTTCACATTTAAAAGTATGATTTTACAAAATTTTATGAGATTGTATAAACTTTTTTGTAATACATAAATGAGCCGAAGATTGCCAATATTATGTTAGGAAGAGTTGCCGCCAAGCACGGTAACATCGTTCCCGCTTGTCCCATAGAAAGTGACAAGGCCCTGACCAAATAATAGAAAAATATAATTAAAATACTGAATAAAAATCCTCGGTTGTAACGTACTCTTGGCGGTGTAATAGCAAGCGGAACGCCTAACAATACGAAAACAATGGTCGTTATCGGTAAGGCGATTTTGTCGTACAATTCGATTTTGTATTGGATTCTTTCTTCAGGTGCAATATCTGAATTTTTCAAGTATTTCAAAAGTTGTCCGAAGTTCTTTTCTTTTGCAAAGTTTTTGTTCATTTTTTGCGACATATCCATGCTGAATTTTATCAACGAGTCGTCAAATAATGAAGTGTTCAAGACATTTCCGTTGTTTGCCACCGTGTAGGCTGCGGCTTTTTTCAGAACCCAACCTTTAGAAGTCGTTTTGCCTTCTTTTGCTTGAACAACTCTGATTGTTCCCGGGTCTGAATTATCCAAAACCGTTACGTTATACAAAATTCCTTTTTTGCACGAACCGACATAGAAAAGTCTTTTCAAAATTCCGCCGTCTCCGATATCTTTGAAGACAAAATTTTCTTTTCCTTCAGGGACGTGTTGCTGCTCAATCGCCCAAAGTGCAAGTTTTGTTGATTGTTGCGTCATTATCGGAACGATTTTTTCATTGATAAAAAAGCTTGAAAAAGCCATTACCAACGCAAAAATGAAAATTGATTTTGCAATTCTGTTCAAACTGATTCCGCAGGCACGCATAACCGTGATTTCTGAAGAAAGACTTAATTTGTTCAGTGTCATTACGGTTGATAATAAAACGCCCATCGGGATTGTCATAACAACGACTGACGGAAGATTCAACAATACCATTAAAAAGGCGATTTTGAACGGTATTCCGAATTTTGCGATTTGTTTAATCAACGTGATAAAGGTGTCTGAAGCAAAAATAATCGTGGTGAAAACAAATACACCCATAATAAACATTTCGATTACCTGTTTCAAAATGTATTTGTCTAAAATGCTAATCTTCGCAAACTTCTCTTTTATCTTCGCAACAATATTCTTTATCATAAGATGATTTTAAGATAAACAAAAGTTTTTATCAAACATCTAGTTAGCTTCTTTTAATATGATAATTGTTTTTTTTATTTCGTCCTTGAGATAGCCGAGTTGTTCTGTCAGACTGTCAGGATTGTACAAATACCCTGCTCCGCCGTATGCCATATAGGGATTGTATTTTGCGGCTTCCGTGCGAAGAAGTGCGATAGATTTTGTGTGCATACTCAGGTCTAATAATTTTTTGTAGGATAAAAAGTAACTTTCGGGTTTGTTTGCGTATTTATCTTTGAAATAGTCCGCACTTTTTGTGAAATAATAGGCTTTTGCATTGAAAACCTGCACGTTAACCCCGTCATCAATCATATCGTATAGGGTTTCGAGCATTGGGATAAATTCGTTCAGGTCGTTGACGTATTTTGAAGTTTTGTCGGTTTTCAGAATAATGTTGACAAAGGCAGGATTGTCACGGGGAACGGGTTTAAGTTCGTTTGCGGAATTAAAATCCTTTGTCGGTCTAAAATCGGGATTGATTTTTTTAGGTTGCTCTTTTTCGTAGGCTTTGTTTAAATCAGGCAAAGTTCCGACATAACCTTTCGCTTCTTCCGGTACAGTTTTGGCAAAGGTCGTTCCTGCTTGTATTCCCAGCAAAATTACCAATATTAAACCTAAAAAATACTTCTTCATACCACAATTATAATAATTTATTTTAAAAAATCATCATTTATTTACTTTAAATTTGTGGAAGAAATTATAATGCTTGCAATGTTGGGCAGGTATGGACAACCGACATTTTTAAAGCATAACTTTTTAAATTCTTAATATAACTTTAGATATTTTTAAAATTTGGCAATATTTTTGAAAACAAATTTTTTAATAATATATAGGGGATTATATAGATATGAGTATTAATGGTATAAATCAAGGTTCGCCTTGTGAACAGCCGAGCAAGGCAAAGTCAACTCTTGCGATAGGTGCAGGGGTGGCGACTTTGGGTTTTATACGAACAAAACTTAGTACAGATAATGTTTTTGATAAAAATAATAAGCTTTTAAATTCCGGATTGGATACTAATTATATGCGAGAAAATTTAAATAAAGCCCTTTCTCTCTCCGGAATGAAAGATAAAGGTGTCAAAATCTTAGATTTTGCAAGATATGAAAATAACCCGCCCAAAATAACTATTATTAATAATAAACCTACCGCCAAAGAGGTTGTTAGTAACTTCATTAGAACTATAAAAAATAATGACATTTACAGTGCAAGATTTGGGGAGAATTCTTTTTATGTACCTAAGTCTAACAAAATACTTATAAACACAAATAAAGTATCACTTATGGGATTTCATGAAATCGGACACGCAATAAATGAAAATTCAAGTAAATTTTGGCGAACTGTTGCCAAAACTCGTGGAGTCTCTTTGGCGTTACCTCTTTGGATTGCTGCTATTGCGATTTGCAAGGGCAAGAAGGCGGAAGGGGAAACTTCGACAGGAATAGTGGATTCGACAACTACATTTATCAAAAATAATGCAGGTGTTTTGTCATTGGCTTCAAGTGTTCCGCTTATTGCCGAAGAATTGAAGGCTAGTCAGCGAGGAAATAAACTTGCAAAAAGTTTGTTATCTCCTGATATTGCGAAAAAAGTTATAAAATCTAATCAACTCGGAGCGATGACCTACATTGTCGGAGCGGGAGCAATGGCTTTGGCGACAGTTGCAGGTTCAAAAATTCGAGATTTTATCGCATAGCGTTGTCGGTGTAGCGGCATCATTGAGTTGTTTCAGGCTGTGGCTGACATAAAACTCCCTATTCTTTCACAACCGTGTGCCCTGCCTGACAATTAAATCACGCCGTCGGCATAGCAATGCCAACCTACCTTATAAGGGGTTTAATAACAAGCACAGTCTGCATTTTCACCCGTTGGGCAAGTATAACTGACATTTCCCACAGAAAAAACCACAGAAAAAGAGGTTTGGAAAACCAAACCTCTTTCCTTTGACTGTCAATCGAAATTTTTATTAAACTATACGGCAACTTTCATTGTTTTTTCGATGATTTCGTTGAAGCTGTCTGCTTTCAATGAAGCTCCACCAATCAACGCACCGTCAATATCTGATTTTGCCATTTGTTCTTCGATAGTTGAAGGTTTTACTGAACCACCGTACAAAATTCTGATAGAATCAGCAGCACTTGCACCCGCAACTTCTGCAACAACGCTTCTAATCATTTTGATAACTCTGTTTGCTTCATCAGCATCACAAGATTTACCTGTACCGATAGCCCAAATTGGTTCGTAAGCGATAACTGATTTTGCTACATCGCTTTCAGAAATTCCTGCCAAAGCAGCTCTGATTTGAGATGCGATGTGAGCATCAGTTGCACCTGATTCTCTTTGTTCTAAAGTTTCACCACAACAAATGATTGGAATCAAGCCGCCTGCCAAAATTGCTTTTGCTTTTTTGTTAATCATTTCATCAGTTTCTGAGAAGTATTGTCTTCTTTCAGAGTGACCGATAATTACGAATGAACAACCTGCATCTTTCAACATTTCAACAGAAATTTCACCTGTGTAAGCTCCTGAAGCTTCCCAGTGGCAATTTTGACCCGCAACATACAATTTGCTGCCGTTGCAACCGCAATCACAAGGGATTTCTGCTACTTGGTTTATAGATGTAAATACAGGAGCGATTACAACTGTCGGCAACTGAGTTGCTGTATAGTTGCTAACAAATGATTTAATTCCTTCGTACAAAGCTTTTGCATCACTTTGCAAAAGGTTCATTTTCCAGTTTCCTGCAATAATTGGTTTTCTTGACATAATAATTCTCCTTTATAAGTTCCACTTAACACCCCGTATTTTATATTAAACATAATAAAAAAACAAATCCGAATTATTCACTCTTTGACGGTAAAAAATGATACACCAACAAAAAGGTCAAAACACCGACAATTCCTACCAATTTGAATTTCATAACCAAAAACATTGTAATCGCACCGAGCAAAATCGCCAAGAAAAACCTCTTTAGCCCGATAACAAAGCCCTTTTGCACATTTTCAACCACCTGCATTTCACGAGCCATTTTGTCAATATTTGATTGTTCTTTCGCCTGTTCTTCGGTTTCTTCGTCAATCAATTCTTGTTCCTTCAATTCCTCAATCGCTTCATTATATGTACGATTAACAAATCTTTCCACTAAATTCAACGTGGTAGCATGCGGAGCCTCGTTTTTTACGCAAGCAAACATAACTTCCCACATAGTGTACCAAATTTTGTTCATCACGACTTTCCAATATTTTGCGGAAATTCCCGAACGAAACAAGTCGATTTCCTTATGGAACGACCATTCCCCGATAACTTGGATATAAAAACACTGTTCTTCAAAACTTAAATCGCCCAAAACCTCGTTATCGCTATACGAAGAAGCCATCATAGTCATTGATTTTCGCATATTATTTTTGAGATAACTCGTCTGCAAAGGATTTATGTCCTCAGGCAAAACCGCCGTTACCTGTTCTATCAAATTCTCGATAAAATCAGAATATTTTTTATCAATAACTATTTCATCCATTTTCTCATTATATGAAATAAGTTGTCATAATTTGTCATATATATAGAGTAATTATTTGGAGTTAAGTGTGGGAGAAATATCTCAAAACATTTCGACCTTCTGAAGACAACAAAACAAACACGACAAAAAGGTCACCCTGAATCTCGTTTCAGGGTCTCTTCATGGC
>CAVKDD010000022.1:0-10093 GCA_963654845.1 Acutalibacteraceae bacterium
AAAATTTTTGCGAATGCAATGAGCAAATAAATTTTCTTGTTATTCAGAATCTGTTATCCAAAATATTTAAAATCACGCTATCGGCATAGCAATGCCGACCTTGAAACAAAACCAAGAGTATTTGAAAAAGTTGGAAATGTAAGCAAAAACTTTAGAAAACGATATCTTTCGGAATTTTCCAGTTGTTATTCATAAGTCTTTTTGCACAGTAGTAACCTGCGTTTTGACCGGTTGCCGTCATTGAACAGTTTTTGTTGACCTCATCTGTGGTTACGTCATTTCCCGCAGGAAGCAAACTTCCGTTCTTCCAAACTAATATATAAATATCTTTACCGACTACATTTGGCGGATTATCTCCGTTTGCATCTACGAAAATGACTAATGTATCGGTATTTGCTGTGTCTATTCCAAAAAATGATTTATATTCCGCAGGATAATAAACATCAAAGTTTAAATTTGAACCGTTTGTTAATCGTATTGTTATAATGTCATTACCTATACCTATATTTTTTCTATCAAAATTTACGTTATTACCTTGTAAAGTCTTAATCCCGCTACTTGCCCAGCAACCTGCCGTATTATAACAAACTGAAACTGTTTTCATATTAGGTTCCATATATCTTTTAAACCAAGTTTTCAAGGCTTCTAAATTTGTGTTTGGTATTGCCTCTATACTTGCATCCTGCGATTCCGCCATTTTTAGGACTTGTTGAATTATAGAGTAATCTTCTTTAAAGACGGTTTCCACTTTAGAACGGTTTATTTTGGTTTGGAGTGCAGGAATTGTCATCGCAGCAACAACACCGATTATTCCCAAAGTTATCAATACTTCCGCCAAAGTGAAGGCTTTAAATTTATGAACAGACATATTATCACCTCTTATATCGTCATGATATTATACTTACATAATCATAGTATATATTATCACACTTATTTTGTAAAGTATTTGTAATTACATTATCAGTGAGGAGTATATGAAGAAAAAATTATCACGTTCGGGGAGCGGTTGGGCATTGTTTATGCCAAAAACATTGTTGGAACTTATTAACGTCAATCCGGAAGCTGATTATTTGGAAATCAGTGTCGAAAATGACACCGTAAAAATTAAAAAAGCACCTTCTTCGCAAGATGCCCCCCAATCAAACTAACAGGCAAAATGCGTAATTCTGATTAAAATTTCCACTTTTTATAGTCAAATTGAACACAAATTTCAATGCCTAATGTAGGTCGGAATTGCCATTCCGACAATTTAATAACGCCGTTGGCATAGCAATGCCAACCTACTTTTAAAAGGCAAGAATTTAACTAAAAAGGTCACCCTGAACCGGTTTCAGGGTCTCTTCATGGCATTGTTTAACAAATTTTTAGTAACCTAATTATTCGTTTTATTTTGATTATGGAAGAGATTCTGAATCACGCACTCACTATCGTTCCTGCGGTTCAGAATGACTATTTGGTGGGCTTACCAAGAAGCTCGTCATTCTGAAAGGCTTAAAAAATCCTTTGAGTTTACGAAAAGTGATTTTTAGCCTATTCAGAATCTGATAAAAACTCGCTCAATACTACATTTAAAAACAGACTCTGAATCAAGTTCAGAGTGACTATTTGGCGTGGCTATGCAAATCTACTTTGTAAAAGCAAGATTTCCAGCCTGTGGCTAAATCTTACCCATTAACTTGTTCAACTATTTTCTGCAAGCCGTCAAATTTTGCAAGTCCTAAAGAATTTTGCTGAACCTCGTGCAAATAAATTTCATTCTCGACAAGCGTTTTCACAAGTTCCAACAACTTTTCAGGTGTCAAATCCGCATCCTCAACATACAAACCTGCCCCCTGCTCCACCACAGATTTTGCATTTTTTCTTTGGTGGTCGGCAGCAGCATAAGGATACGGTGCAAAAATCGGAGCAATTCCGCTTGCACAAATTTCCGAAATACTCAACGAGCCTGCCCTTGACACCGCAATATCAGAGGCTTTCAACACGGTTACCATATCGTCAAAATAAGGTCTCACAAGCAAATTTTTATCACTTTCAAATTCAGGATAAGTTTTGCGTAATTCCTCAACTACCTTGTCATAATTCTTTTTCCCTGTCTGAAAAATTACCTGCAAACCTAATTCTTGGGTTAAAGTTTTCAAAACTCCGACCGCTGCGGAATTTATCGCCTTCGCACCCTGCGAACCGCCCATTATACATACGGTTAATTTCTCTTCCAGTCCCAAATTTTGTCTTGCCTGAGTTTTTGTCAAAGTTGAAAACTCATTACGAATAGGATTTCCGTTGACAAAACAATTCGGATTATTCAACTTTTTCTTAGCCTCTTCAAACGCAATCGAAACGCTTTTTGCATAAGGTGAAAATTTCCTTGTCACAAGTCCCGGGTTAGCATCACAATCGTGCATTACAAACGGAACTTTCATCACAATTCCCGCCATTAAAACAGGTGCGGACACATAACCGCCCGTTCCAAAAATCACATCGGGTTTATACTGTTTTATATAAAAACAACATTTTACAAAGGCGTGAAACATCTGAAATCCCCATTTCACCAAAGAAAATCCCAATTTTCTCGGCATGCCTGACGACACAACGGGCAAAAATTCATAATTTTTTCCCTGAACAATAGAAAACTCCATATTATTAGGGTTTCCGACATAGTAAATTTTTGCGGTACTTTCGGATTTTAGCAATTCATCGGCAACTGCAACCGCAGGATAAATATGTCCGCCAGTTCCGCCACCTGTTATAAAATATGTTTTTTTATTCATTTGTTTGTGTTCCCAATCTCTTAATTCTCTGTCTTGATATATTTAATAAAATTCCAATCATTGCAAGCGAAACGATAATAGAAGTTCCGCCATAACTGATAAACGGTAAGGTTACACCTGTTACAGGCATCAAGGAACTTGCTACAGACATATTGAATAATGCCTGCAATCCGAAAATAAAGGTAATACCCGTAGCCAAAAGTTTTCCGTACATATCGGGACAACGTTTTGCAACCCACATTCCTCGAAGAACCAACGCCGCAAACAAGCCGATTACAAACAAGCAACCCAAAAGTCCGAATTCTTCGGCAATAATTGCGAAAATAAAGTCAGTATGACATTCAGGCAAGTACGCCAATTTTTGGATAGAACCGCCATAACCAGAACCCATAATTCCGCCTGTTGCAAACGCAATCAAGGATTGAATAATGTTATAACCTTTACCTAATGCGTCACTTCCCGGATTTAACCAAATCGTAATTCTGTCCATTTGGTATCCACGCAACAATTTTGGCAAGAAGGACAACGCTCCGACACCGCCGACACCCAACATACAATAAACGGGTAGCAAAGGTCCCATTGCGATTAGATACAAAATACCCGTTGTCGCTAAAAGTATCAAAACCATACTCAAGTTTGGCTGTTTATAAATCAAACCCAAAATGACAACCATTTGCCAAATATATTTTGAGGCAAAGATTTTAACGGTTTCCATACTGATTTTGTCTTTAAACATTGTAGCCAAAAGCATACAGAACAAAGGTTTTGCAAGTTCGGACGGCTGAAGCTGCATAAATCCTAAATTTATCCAACGTTTTGCACCATTAATTACAACACCCAACGGGGTAAATTGAAGAATTACCAACAGTACAATGACCGTCCACATAAATTTTGTATTATATTTTTCAAGTTTTTTATAATCAAATCTTGAGAAAAACAGCATCGCAACAAACCCGACAACTGCGTAAATACCTTGTTTAAACGCCATTGTGATTAGCAAAACACCTTCACGTTGACATTTTGGAGCGGTTGCCGAAAATATCGCAAGCAAGCCCAATACCACCAAAAAGGCAACAATCACAAGCAACTGTCTGTCAGGTGCAGAAATTATCACACCCGATTTATTATAATTATGTTTTCTGCGTTCACGCCTCTCTCTACTTTGGCGTTGAGGTGACCTATACTCTCGATAAGACATATTCTCTGAAAACTTCTCCCCTGTGTTCATAACTGTTAAACATATCAAAACTTGCACATGCCGGTGACAACAAAACCACATCAGGCTTTAATTCAATACACTTGTCTATAGCACTTTCCATTGTTTTTTCTTTGATAATATTATCAAATCCGTTTGCTCTAAGATTTTGTTCAAAACGTTCGGTTGCTTCCCCAATCAAAACGACTGTTTTAATATGAGCATTAACAGATTTGCAAAACTCCGTCAAATCCGTGTTTTTATCCCTTCCGCCCGCAATCAACGCAACATTTGTATTATTAAAGGAATCAATCGCAACGATTGCAGCTTCAGGATTTGTTGCCTTTGAATCGTTATAGAAAGTTATTCCGTCTTTTTCGATAATTTTTTCTAGGCGGTGAGCAGGTGCTTTGAATTCCATAATTGCACTTTTTATTAAATCGTTCGGCACACCTGTCAATTTTGCACAAATAATCGCACACATAATATTTTGATAATTGTGTTCACCAAGCAACGGACATTCTTTGAGTGTAATAATTTCTTCCGCCTTTCCGTTTTGTTTATAAATAATTTTGCCGTCTTCTTCATAACAACAATTTTCGCCGATATTTCCCGCAAACATAAAGATTTCACCTTCTGCTTTTTTAGAAAATTCCAGCAATTTTTCATCTTTTGCATTCAAAACACTGTATTTAGGAGCTTGCGGCGAAAGGAAAACTTTAGCCTTAGCTTTGAAGTAATTTTCCAACCCTTGATGCCAATCGATATGGTCAGGTGTGAAATTTGTCCAAACCGAAATAAACGGTTTCAAAGACGGACTCATAGCCAACTGGTAAGAACTTGCTTCACAAATAAAATAATCCAAATTTTCATCTGCAATGTTACAAGGAGGTTGACCAATGTTTCCGCAGGCTTTGACCTTCAAAGATTTTGCCAAAATGTGTTCTGTCAAAGCCGTAGTCGTAGTTTTTCCGTTTGTTCCCGTAATAATAATAAACGGAATGTCACATTCACGATATGCCAATTCCAGCTCAGATATAACGGGAATATTTTTAGCAACTATACGTTTAATAATCTCGCTATGCGGAGGAATCCCCGGACTTGAAACGACTAATTCCGCATTATCTACAAACTCATCCGAATGCGAACCAAATTCAACGTTTATTCCTAAACTTTTCAAATCAGAAACTTTGTACATATTTTCTTCATCTACATACTTACCTTCTGACAAATAAACAATCGCACCGTGTTTTTTTGCGAATTTAGCAGCCGCAATACCGCTTTTTGAAAGCCCTAAAACAAGAACCTTTTTCCCTCTGATACTCATTATAAAATTCCTCTGCTGAATAATTCAAATAATACAAATGCCACTACGGAAAGCAAAAGTGAAACGGTTGTAAACACTGCAACAACCTTCTTTTCGCTCCATCCGAGAAGTTCAAAATGGTGATGAATAGGTGCCATTTTGAAAACTCTTTTTCCCGTAGTTTTAAAACTTGTAACCTGTATAATTACCGACAAAGTTTCCATTACAAAAACTCCGCCGATGAAAATCAATAAAAATTCAAACTTGCCTAAAACAGCCAAAGTACCGAGCAAACCACCGATAGCAAGAGAACCTGTATCGCCCATAAATACTTCCGCTTTCGGCTTGTTGAACTTCAAAAATCCTAACAAAGCACCTGCAACCGCCGCCGCAATAATTGCCAATTCCGTTTCACCCGTGAAATAAGAAATCAAAGCACAAGTGATAAACGCAGGAACACCACAACCTGCCGCAAGTCCGTCCAAGCCGTCCGTCAAATTGTACGCATTAGATGCACCCGTAATAATAAATACCGCAAAGAACGGATATAGCCACTTCAAATCCAAAACGAAATTACCTATCGCAAAATTGCACGCACTCGGATTTGTGGTAACCAAAAACAAAGTCGGAAGCATTGCAATGGCAATTTGTCTGAATAATTTGCCACGAGCAGATAAACCGTCATTATTTTTGCCTTTAATTTTTATATAATCGTCCTGAAATCCCGCAAAGGTGTAAAAACCAAGCGTAATAATTGTTATCAGTGCGATTGTTGTCATTTTTTGCGCCAACAAAAGAGTTGTAACGGATGCCAAAATTATCGCCGCAATAATAAAGACACCGCCTGTTGTCGGAGTTCCCTGTTTTTTCGCATGATTTTCAGGGGCTAAATCTTTAACATACTGCCCAATCATCTTTTTCTTAAGCATATCAATATATGGTACGCCGAAAAGCATACACAAAATCATTCCCAAAATGAATGCTATAGCTATCATTCTCATTATATTTTCCCTCTTATATTTTCAATAATTTTCTCAAATTCCATAGAACGTGAAGCCTTTAAAAATACGGTTTCACCATTTGAACAAGTTTTGACAATTTCGTTTGCCGCCTGTTCGTTATTGTCAAAATATTTTACCGCAAAACCGCTTTGTTCTAAGACTTTTCCGATTTCTGCCGCCAAATTTCCGACAACAAAATATTTAACCTCTTTTTTCAATTCAGATAAATACAACCCGACTTCTTTATGATATTGAACTTCATTTTCGCCAAGTTCGCCCATATTGCCGAGAACGACAACAGGTTTGTCATAAAGTTCAACAAAAGTTTTAACGGATGCTTTCATAGAATCAGGGTTGGCATTGTAACTGTCGTTGATAAAATTTATTCCGCCAACATTTTCGACTTCCCAACGTTTTTCAATCGGCTTGTAACTTTTTAGCCCTTGAGCAATCTCTTCATAGGTTAATTCTAAACAATAGCCCAATTCAATCGCCGCCAGTGAGTTTTCAATATTATAATCACCTTCGACATTGAGTTCATAAATATTATTTTTATACTCAAATTTTGAATAACCGACTTTGCGTTCCAAAATTTTCACATCGTTTAATGAATAAAAAATCTTTTTGCCGTTGTATTTCAAATGTTTTTTGATAATTTCCTGATTTAATGCGATAAACGCACCGTTTTCATTTAATCCTGAAGCAATTTCACATTTTGCTTCCGCAATATTATCAAGACTCCCCAAACGCCCAATGTGAGCGGTTCCAGAGTTTGTAATAATCGCAAAATCAGGCTCTAAATGTTTTGAAATCAGTTCAATTTCGCCAAGCCCTCTCATGCCTGCCTCAACGACAAGGGCTTGCGTGTCCGTTGGCATTCCGAGAACGGTTTGACAAAAACCTATCTCATTGTTGTGGTTTGAAAAAGTTTTTTGAGTTTTGAACTTTTGAGAAAGAACCGAATAGACAATTTCTTTAGTCGTGGTTTTGCCTGAACTTCCCGTAATCATCACGGTTTTCGGGTTAATTTTGAAACGATAAAATTTTGCAAGATTCAGATATGCTTCTTTTGTATCATCAACTTTTAAAACAAGTTTTGCATTATCAAAAACGGTATCGTTTGTCGTAAAATACCCGATAGCACCTGAGTTTAGTGCTTGTTCGATAAATTTTTCACCGTCAAAATTCGCACCTTTTAACGGCAAATAGATATCACCTTTTGCAATCGTTCTTGTATCAGTTGAAATCTTAAATTCTTCCAAATCGCCACAATCGTTTTTCAGGCATTGTGCACCTGTAGCCTCTATTAATTCTTCCCTCTTAAACATCATAAAATTATAATACTTCAAAAACGCACTCATAGCTACAAGGTTAATAAAAATTAAAACTACTTGACTTATAAACAGGACTGATAGATAATCATAATACGTTATTATAGGGTCAATCGTTTAACAAAACCTCAAAAAGGTTACGAAACCCGCAAGGAAAGGACAGTAAAAATGTACGCAATAGTCGAAACAGGCGGAAAACAATATCAAGTAGAAGAAGGACGCTACGTTGATGTTGAATTATTAGATGGCGAAAAAGATTCAAAAGTAGTTTTTGACAAAATCGTTATGATTGTTAACGGTAAAAAATCAAAAGTAGGACAACCTTATGTTTCAGGTGCTTCTGCTGAAGGTAAAATCGTTTTGCACGACAGAGCAAAAAAAGTTATCGTTTACAAACAAAGACCTAAAAAAGGTTACAGAAAAAAACAAGGTCACAGACAAGGTTACACAAGAGTTATGATTTCTAAAATCAGAACAACCGCTCAAAAGTCTGCTGAAGCAACTGCTGAATAAGTAGTCTAAAATCGTTATAAGTACAAAAGAAAAAAGGAGAAAAGAAAAATGGCACATAAGAAAGGTATGGGATCCACCCGTAACGGCCGTGACTCCGAAGCTAAGCGTTTAGGCGTTAAAAAGTTCGGCGGCGAAACCGTTAAAGCAGGAAATATCCTTGTTCGTCAAAGAGGAACTAAAATTCACCCTGGTATCAATGTTGGTATCGGTTCTGATGATACTTTGTTTGCTTTGACTGATGGTGTAGTTAAATTTGAACCACACAGAAGAACAAGAAAACAAGTTAGCGTTTATTCTGCATAAGATAAACGACAAACAACAATTTAAAAAGAGTCAATTCATTACGAATTGGCTCTTTTTGTTTCGCTCCTTTTTCAAAATTTTTATACTTTATGATGCCAAACTTTTATCCCAAGCAACACCATAGGTATTAAAATCTTCGTCTGTCACACAAAGTGTTTTTGAACCGTTATTTTTTGCGGCAAGTAAATATTCTTCCGCATCAATTCCCGCATATTTTGCCTGCAAATCCGTCACATAATGGTTATCTCTCGTGATTTTTGTATAATCATTTTTTTGTGTTACATTGAAAGTTTGAACCGTATTTTTCGGCACAAAAGTCGTTTTATTTGTATTTGCGTAATCAACTTTACCCAAGACAACATTCAAAATATTTATCGTCATACTCACATCTCCATATATTTGCTCTCTTACTTTTATAAAGTATTTTTGTTTGACGAAATTTCAGCACTTAAAAAAATCGTTACAAAACTTAAATTCAGGAAACGGAAGTTTTGAAACAGTTGAAAAGAAAGTTAATTTTTGCTAATATCAGGATAACCGAGAGAACAGAAAGAAAAAGAGGTAAAAATGTCAGGACACTCAAAATGGGCGAACATTAAGAATAAAAAAGCCAAAACAGATTCACAAAAAGCAGTAGTATTTCAAAAATATTCAAGAGAATTGATTGTAGCATCAAGACTTGGCGGTGCTGACCCTAACGGAAACTTCCGTCTAAGAACCGCTATTGAAAAAGCAAAAGCTGCAGGACTTCCAAACGACAACATCAAAAGAGCCATTGAAAAAGGTTCAGGTGCGGGAAGTGCCGACAATTACGAAGAATTAACTTATGAAGGTTACGCAGCAGGCGGTGTTGCGGTTGTTTTAGAAGCAATGACAGACAACAGAAACAGAACAGCAGGCGATGTAAGAAGTATTTTCACAAAATTCAACGGAAACTTAGGCGAAACAAATTGCGTAAGCTGGATGTTTGACAGAAAAGGCAGCATTGAATTTGATACAGATGTTGATTTTGAAAAATTGTTTGAAGCAGCAATCAACCTTGACGCAGAAGACGTTATCGAAGATGAAGATTGCTACAAAGTTATTACATCAGTTGAGAACTTCCAATCAGTTGTTGAAGGTCTTGAAGCAGAAGGTTTTAAAAGCACAACCGCTGAATTGACAAGAATCCCGCAAAATAATATTGAAGTAACAGACGTTAAAACCGCAACTTCAATTATGAGATTGATTGATAGACTTGAAGAACTTGATGACGTTCAGAATGTCTATGCAAATTGCGATATTCCGGAAGATGTTTTGCAACAGGTAGAGGTTTAATTTTGTTAGAGAGAATAGAAAAACTTTCAAAAGTTCTTAATGAAGCTTACAGTGAAAAAACGCTGCAAAGTGCTTTAAGAACTTTTTTTTCAAAAAATTTCGATATTGAAGATTTTTCTATTGACATAAATAACAAAATTTACCTTGAATCCCCCGTGATTGAAGAAAACGAAATCAAATATCCGATTTTCAAGCATAAAAAAAGTATCGGCTACTTGATTTTTAAAGGCGGAAACAACGAATTTAAAAGGTTCATAAAGTATGCCGCACCGTTCATTTCGCTAAAGGTTCAAAACCTTATACTAAACGACAAAATGCAAAAGAACGTAAACTTTCACGAAACAATGAAAAATATTGCA
>CAVKDD010000023.1:0-10064 GCA_963654845.1 Acutalibacteraceae bacterium
TCAAACAAAAAGGTCACCCTGAACTGGTTTCAGGGTCTCTTCATGGCAAGGTATAGCAAAGTTTTGGAAATTTATTTTATTTCGATTTTCCTCCCCTTCGAAATCGTAGATTTCGGTTCCCCTGCCAGCGGGGAACATTATTTTACAAAGATTTTGGGCATAATCCTTTGTTTTATTTTGATTTTTGAAAAGATGCTGAATCACCGAGTAGGAACAGAAAATTACATTTCGAGTTCCTCTCAACTTATTTTCTAGTCAGTTCAGCATGACTATTTAGTGAGCCTAACAAAGCTTTTGTCATTCTGAAAACTTAGAAAATTTTTGCGAAAGCATTGAGCATTTAATTTTCTTGTTATTCAGAATCTGTTTTAAAATTTGTTCTATTCCCTCGTAAAAACAGACTCTGAATCAAGTTCAGAGTGACTATTTGGCGTACCTAGTAAAAGTTTGTATTATATTCCAACATTGCACACACACTTCTAAGCCCAAACGTAGGTCACGGCATTGCCTGACACTTAAATTTACGCCGTTGGCATAGCAATGCCAACCTACCTTACAAAGGGCTATCCCTCAATAAAGGAGTGCCTTTTATCACGTTGGGCAAGTATGCCCAACCGACAGTTTGTCATTTTGAAAAGAAATAGAGATGGATTTCAGCTCAGATGCAGGCGAGTGGCACGAGCCGTGCAGATGAGAGTTCCCCGTTTCCAAAACCTTACAAAATCTTCTTTTCCCTCGCTATCAGGGGTTGAACCTAAAATTTTTGAGCAACACGAAAAAATTTTTTGGTGAGAAGACTCTCCGTTTCGCCCATTTCCAAAAATTTACCAAAGCTTTTAAAACTCCCGGAGATGGATTCGAACCACCGTTGGATGATCCAGAGTCATCAGTCCTGCCGCTAGACGATCCGGGAATAATTACAAATTAATTTCAAAACCAAAGTTGAGCAATCCTCAACGCTTGTATTTTAGCACGAATTTCAAAGAATTGCAAAACTATTTTTTATTCAAACTGTCGCCATAGCCTGTTGACACATATCTGCCGATTGATTTAATTTTCCCCTCAATACAGCCACGACACTTGTTCGGGTGTTCGTTGATACAGATTTTGTTCGGATAAATCTCGTATTTTGTTTTAAATTCTGACGTTGTAACGTTTGGCATTACGACATTTGCCCCACTTTGAAGTGCAAGGATTCGTCCGTTCGGGTTAAGGGTTTCCATTGCCGTTGTTGCGGGAATATTTATGTTCGGCAACATAAGTCGAGAAAGTGCCATAACTTTTAGTGCAAGCGTAAAACTTCCCGTTGAAGCATTAAATAGCGGAGTGTTCGGGTGCGGAATAAACGGTCCGATACCGAGCATTTGGACATCCATTTTCTTAAAAAACAAAATATCATCCGCCAAAGATTCTATCGTTTGATTTGGTAAGCCGACTAAGCAACCCGTCCCGAGTTCATATCCGAGAGTTTTCAGGTTTTCAAGGCATTTGACACGATTTTCAAAACTCATATTCGGGTGCATTTGGCGGTATAAATCTTCATCAGTCGTTTCAATTCTGATTAAATATCTGTCAGCACCTGCCTCTTTAAACGCTTTGTAATCTTCAAAACTGCGTTCACCGATACTCAAGGTCAAGGCTACATCAAGCGATTTTACACGTTCAACAATTTCACACATCATGCCTGTTGTGTAGTAATCATTTTCACCCGATTGCAAAACTACCGTTTTATAACCGAGCCTTACTGCATTTTGAGCAAGCTCAAAGATTTCATCAGGCGACAAATTGTAACGCTTAGCCTTGTGGTTAGGAGCTCTCAACCCGCAATATTTGCAAGTTCTTTTGCAGGTACTTGAAAACTCAATAAGAGCTCTCAAATGCACTTCATCACCGACATTTTCTTTGCGAACTTTATCTGCAAGAGAAAACAGCCAATCATTTTGGCTGTCATCTCTCAATATATCAATAAGTTCTTGTTTTGTATAACTCGTAGTCATCTAACTCCTTACACCATAACCATATCAAGTTCTTTCAACATTTCTTTGTCGTCTTCAGAGTTTGAACCTGCTGTAGTCAAATAGTTTCCGACAAGAACTGAGTTGATACCTGCAACAATACCACGTTTTTGGTTTTCATGAGAAAGTCTTGTAGTTCTTCCGCCCGCATAACGCAACATTGCATTAGGTAAAATTATTCTGAAAATACAAATTGTTTTAAGGATTTCTTCTTCATCAATTTTATCTTCAAAACCTTCCAGCGGAGTGCCTTTGATTGGGTTAAGGAAGTTGATTGGAACTGTTTTCGGGTTAAGTTCTTTTAATGACAATGCCATATCAATTCTGTCTTCACGAGTTTCGCCCATACCGATAATCACACCGCAGCATGCTTCCATACCGTATTTTTGAATAGTTTTAACAGTATTAACACGGTCTTCAAATTTGTGAGTTGTACAAATTTTTTCGTGATAATTTTTAGAAGTATTGATATTGTGGTTAAATCTTTCAACACCTGCTTCTTTGATTTGTTTAATTTGGTCTTCAGATAGCAAACCAAGCGAAGCACAACAGTGAATACCGTCAATAGAGGCAACGGCTTTAATCATTTCCAAAATCTTTTGGAAATCCGCATCATTCGGAACTCTGCCTGAAGTTACGATACAAAATCTTGTTGCACCGTTTTCTTTTGCACTCAAGGCTGCTTTTTTAACTGTTTCAACGTCTAGTAGCGGGTGACATTCGATTTCTGCGTGGTTATGTTTACTTTGAGCACAATATTTGCAATTTTCACCGCAAGCACCTGTCTTAGCACTGATAATACTGCAAGCTTCAACTTCATTGTTGAAATTATCTTTTGTAACACTGCTTGAAATTTCCAACAATTCATCTAGTGATTTGTCGTACAATTTCAAATAATCTTCTTTAGTATAATCTTTAAATTTATCCATTATTCTCTCCTTTTGAAAGTAATATCCCATATAATATTTTCACAATAGCACAAATAATTTGAAAATTATATCAAATGTGAACAAATTTTTAAAGATAAATAAACGGACAAACCTCTTCGGCAAAAATTACCTCGACCTCCTCGCCGATAATCTTTTTGAAAACCTCACGGATTAAGATTTCCGATTCAAAATGACAAAGGTCAAAAACAACAATGTCACTGTCAAGTGCCGTATGAAACTTCAAATCAGCAGTCACAAGACAATCAGCCCCGAGAGTTTTCGCCTCTTGTATAAACTCCGCACCGCTTCCCGCACAGAAAAATATTTTAGAAATTTCCTTAACTTTTTTGTTATTAACATAACGAAGATTTGGTGAAATTTTTAATAACTTTTTAGCAAAATCTTCAACGGTTACGGGTGTTTTGAGTTCTACTTTTCGCAAAAATTCATGATTAATTTGTTTTTGAAAAGTTTTTAGCCCCAAAACATTAATTATGGTGTCTGTCGTTCCACCCTCAGCCCTGTCCATATTTGTATGGGCACTATAGATGTCAATTTGCGGGGAATTTTTCTCGTCCAAAAGCCCTGAGGTAAAATTCACATAAAACATCGGGTGATGAGAAACAATCATATCGCAATTTTTGTTAAGAGCTTGCGTGATAACATCATCTGTCGGAGTTAAACAAACCATAACCTTTGAAACTTCCGTTTTCTCGGTTTCCACCATAAATCCGACACAATCCCACGACTCGGCGGTTTCTGTCGGTGCAAAATCTTCGATTTTTTTTGTTAATAAATATTTATTCATTTATGTACTCTAAAATTTCTCTTGCGATAACCTCTTTTGAAGCTTTTTCAAACTTCACGCTTTCGCCGTTTTTGTTAAAAATTACCACTTCGTTTTCATCTGACGAAAAGCCGATATCGTGCCTTGAAATGTCATTTGCCACAAGGTAATCGCAATTTTTCTTCTGAATTTTCACTTTTGCATTTTCGATTAAGTTTTCACTTTCGGCACAAAACCCGACAACAATTTGATGAGTTTTCTTTTCGCATAAATATTTCAAAATATCGGGATTTTTCACCAGTTCAAGGGTCAAGGTGTCGGATTCGGTCTTTTTCATTTTTTGTTCTGAATAATTTTTTACTCGATAATCCGCAACCGCAGCCGCCATTATCACGATATCAGATGTTTCAAACTCATTATCCAAAGCGTTTTGCATATCTCTTGCCGATTTAACCCTGACAACTCTAAAGGCAGCCTGAACCTCTTTTGTCGTAATCAAAACGACTTCCGCCCCCATTTTTTGAGCAACTTTTGCAAGCGAAAAGCCCATTTTGCCTGAGGAATAATTTGAAATATATCTCACGGGGTCAATATCTTCAATCGTTCCACCTGAAGTTATCACAACTTTTTTCCCTTTCAGAATTTGAGAAAATGAAAAATATTCACCCACCGCATTTAAAATTTTGTCTAAAGAGCATAAACGCCCTTTTCCCAAATACCCGCAAGCCAAAAAACCGCTCTCGGGTTCAATAAATTCCACCCCTTGAGTTTTCAGTTTGGAAATATTTTCTTGGACATTCGGATTTTCCCACATGTGACAATTCATTGCGGGTGCAATAAACATTTGCTTTGAAAACGCACAAGCAATCGAAGTTAAAAGGTTATCTGCAATCCCCGTTGCTATTTTTGAAATTGTATTTGCGGTTGCGGGAGCAATTACCATAACATCTGCCCAATCGGCAAGTGAGATATGCTCGGGTTTCCAATCTTTTATATCAAATTCTTCAACAAAAACATCATTTTGGCTCAAATTTTGCAGGGTTAATTTCGTGACAAAATTTAAAGAATTTGGAGTACATACAACTTTAACATTTGCTCCGTTTTTTTTGAAATCACGAATTAGGGTGCAAATCTTATACGCCGCAATTCCGCCCGTAATTCCAAGCAAAATGTTTTTATCTTTAAAAAGCTCATTAAAATTAACAGCACCCATGCGAAATTACTCCAATTCACGAGTTGTAATTTTTTCCAGCTCTTCGACAGCCTTTTGAATACTGTCATTCACAACTACATAATCATATTTTTTAGAACGTTCGATTTCTACCGAAACTTCGTGTAATCTTTTTTGAATTGCCGTTTCATCTTCGGTGTGACGTCCACGCAAACGATGTTCCAGCTCATCCAAACTCGGCGGAGCAATAAAAATCAAAACCGCTTCGGGCATTTGTTGCTTAACCTTCAACGCTCCTTGCGTTTCGATTTCGAGAATGACATTCATTCCTTCTTCAAGTTTTTGAGTGATGTATTTTTTCTTCGTTCCATAGAAATTTCCTGCAAATTCCGCATATTCAAGGAACTTGTTTTCATTTATACAACGGGTGAACTCCTCTTTTGTTACAAAGAAATAATTAACCCCGTCAACCTCCCCCGGGCGAGGATTACGAGTTGTGCAAGAAATCGACACGAGGAAATTTTCGGAATTTCTTGACATAAATTCTTTTAAAACCGTGCCTTTTCCGACACCTGAACACCCTGAAATTACAAACAATTTTTTATTCATAGACTGATTATACTATGAAGATGAAAAAAATAAATAAGAGAAATTTAAAATTCAAAACCAATTATTAACAAATGTAACAAACCTGAAAGCATGTGAAATTAAGCATTTCGACATGTTTTTATATATATAAGAAGAAAGATAAGAGAGCTATATGAGTTTAGATGCAGTACAAGTAAATAAACGAATTGGACTTGGTCAGTCTTCTTTCGGTTCTAAAAAAATCGGAAGCAACACCGACACCAAGACAACGGGTTTATCTGCTCAGGCAACAAAGAACCTGAGCGGGGCAAGTATTGCAAATAAACCGTCAGTATTTTCATTTACTCAACAATCAGGATATCACAGAGTTTACGGTACCAACGCCGCTAAAGGAAGAAACCAACTTAACCTTGAAAGACATCGTGCTTCCCTCAACGCACAAAATCAGGGCGTAAGAAGAAGCAATGCCGACTACTCAGGCGGAATAATGTATACACAAGGTACTACACAACATAAATCTTTGAGTACTGCTGATAAAATCGGAATTGTTGCTAACAGTGTCTTGCAAGGATTCCAATTAGGAGCTCAACTGTTTGGTGGTGTTAAAAACGGTGCAAAAATTGATCAAGGAATGTCATCATTAGGTAATGGCGGTTCACAAGTTCAAATGTCCTCATCAGCAGGTCAAAGTGCTATTGCAGGTATGCAAAGTGCCCAAACATCAGCAGAATTGTCAAGTGCGATTGGTTCTGCACAAACTCAACTTGCACAAATGAACACAACCGCCGCAAGCGGTAACTTTGCCGCAAAAGCAAACACTGCAAAAACAAACATGGATACTTACAAAGCTGATGTTTCAAAATCTCAATCAGAAGTTAAAAACGCTCAACAAGACGTAAAAACAAGACAAGAGAGTGTAAAAGCATCATCTGATATGAGAGATAACAGTTTGCGTGCAGTACAATTAGCCGATTCAAAATACGGTGCAGCCGCAGCTGCACACACCCAAGCAAAAGATTGTGTAAATCAAGCAAATCAAAATTTACAAAATGCACAAACCGCATTAGCAAGTACTCCAAAAACCATCACGGATGCAAGCGGTAATCAAATTGAAAACCCTGAATACAAAAAAATGGAAGAAATTGTTACAAAAGCTGAAAATAGTCTAAAAAATGCAAAAGCAACAGAAGAAACAACACAAAAAGCCTTAGATGAAGCAGACCAAGCTCGTGATAAATCTAATACTCAATTAAATAAAGCTATTGACGATTTAGCAACCGCACAAGACAGATTAGATACCCAAAAAGGTATTGAAACAACTTGCAAAAACTCATTGATTAAAACAGAAGCTGATTATAAAAAATCACAAGAAACATACCAAAACGCTCAAGATGATATGCAAAAATATTTAGAATTTCAACAAGATACAAAACAATTACAAGCTGAAATTGCAAAACAACAAGAACGTTTGACAAAACTTCAAGAAAAAGAAGAAAAACAAATCAATAAATTGAACAAAAAAATCGATAAAGGTATTAAGAAAAACATCAAATCAAACGAAGGCATTGACCCGAGCAACGGTATGAATATTCGTGAAAGATACCTGCAAAACAATATTGAACGCAGAAACGATAAGAATGCCGCAAGAATTGCACAAAGAGATGCAATCGCCGCAAATCACGTTTAATATGTCGGTTGGCATACCTGCCCAACGGGAAAAACGCAGGCAGTGCCTGAGTTAAACACTTTTAAAAAGTAGGTCGGCGTTGCCACGCCGACAGCGGTATTCTTTCTGACAGATTCTACAAGAAAATTAAATGCTCATTACTTTCGCATAAATTTTCTAAGTTTTCAGAATGACGAACCATTTGGTAGGCTCACCAATTAGTCATTCTGAACTTGATTCAGAATCTCTTTAATAATCAAATTAAAACAAAGTATTAAGTCCTTAAAACTTTGTAAAATCTTAACATGAAGAGACCCTGAAACGAGTTCAGGGTGACCTTTTTGTTTAATATTTGCTTGTTTTCAGAAGGACGACTAATCAGGCAAAAATTTTCCAAACCGCTTAATCAAACCTTTACAAACACTTTACATTTGCATTAATATATATTAGAATAATATCAGCAAGCAGTATTGCACAGAAAAAGAACGGTTACCCCGTTCTTTTTTCAGTAATTACAAGGGGCATAACAAATGCAACTTACAAACTAAGGAAAGGTTAGGCAATGAAACAGGAAGTAAACAGATTGGAAGTGTTGAGTGCGATTACTCCGCTAATCGAAAATACCGCTATGAGATTTAACCTTATCCCTGTGGAAATAGACTTTTCTAAGGAAAACCACAGATGGTTTTTGAGAATTTACTTATACTCAAAAGAACGCAACGTCACTCTTGATGATTGCGAAAACGTAACTCGAAGTCTTGAAACCTTTTTAGACGAGTTAGTTCCCGTCAAATATTATCTTGAAGTTTCCTCACCGGGGTTAGAGAGAAAATTCAAGTCAGAAAAAGAATTTATCATCTTCAAAGGCAGAAGAATCAGTCTAAAACTGAAAGAAGCCTTGCCTAACGAAACAGAAAAGATTTTCAAGGGTGAAATCATTGACTATGACGTGAACGAAGGCTTAACCTTCTTACGATTTGAAGACGGTGCAGAATTACAAATTCCGAAATCAAACATTCAATCCGCAAAATTATACATTGATTAGGAATTAAACAAAAATTTTAGCAAATCACAAAACGAAAGGAAAAATAAAATGATTAAAATCGGTGCAGGTAGTTTAAACGAAGTTTTTGAAGAACTTGAAAGAGAAAAAGGGATTTCAAAAGAAGTCGTAATTTCATCACTTTGTGATGCAATGGTTGCCGCTTACAAAAAGCACATGAGAGTAAAAGAAATTGAAAATATTGAAGCATATTTAGACGAACAAACAGGCGAAATCGGCATTTTCAAAGGCAAAACAGTTGTTGAATCTGTTGAAGACCCTGACAACGAAATTTCACTTGCAGAAGCAAAAGAAATTGATGACTCGGTTGAATTGGGTGACGAAGTTAAACTTGAAGTTACTCCGGAACAATTCGGACGTATTGCCGCTCAAGCCGCTAACCAAGTCCTAACTCAAAGAATCCGTGAAGCAGAAAGAAATCTTGTTCTTAACGAATTTTTAGAGAAAAAAGGAACTCTAATCACAGGTATTATCCAAAAAGTTGACGACAGAAGAAACGTTATCGTAAACATCGGCAAAACTGATGCTATCATGCCTCGCAAAGAGCAAATTCCGGGTGAATACTACAAACCGGGTAACAGAATCAGAGTTTTTGTTCTTAACGTAAAAGAAACAACAAGATTACCGCAAGTTATCGTTTCTCACGCTCACGCAGAAATCGTAAGAGAATTGTTTGAACTTGAAGTTCCTGAAATTGAAGACGGAATCGTTGAAATCAAGTCAATTTCTCGTGAAGCAGGTTACAGAACAAAAATCGCAGTTTGGTCAAACGACCCTGAAGTAGATTCTGTTGGTGCTTGTATCGGACCTCGTGGCAGCAGAATCCAAACAATCGTTGGCGAATTGAAAAACGAAAAAATCGATATCGTAAGATACTCTGAAGACCCTGTAGAATACATCGTTAACGCTCTATCTCCTGCAAGAGTAATCTCAGTAGATATTATGGCTGATGATGAATTTGCTCACGAAGCTTTGGTTGTAGTTCCTGATGACCAATTAAGCCTTGCTATCGGTAGAGAAGGTCAAAACGTAAGACTTGCTCACAAATTGACCAACTGGAAAATCGATATCAAATCAGCCTCTCAAATGGAACAAGCTGAAAACCAAAACATCAACAACTATGAATACAATGATGACCAAGCAGAAGAAGTTGAAGAAGAAAATGTTGTAGATTCTGATGAACTTCAAGAAGAAATCGAAGAAGAAATGAATCAACAAGCATTAGACGAAACCGATATCGAAGACGGTGCGGTTTCTGAAGAAGAAACAACTGAAGAATAAGTCGTTTGATTTTATAACGATAAAGATAGAAGGCGGCGGGATTTTCAAATGAAAATCCCGCCGTCCTTATAAATAAACTTCTCTAAAACTTTTGCCAATATGTTCCGCCGTTTTCATCTTGGAACTTTTTATAGGATTGTTCGTAATATTTTATTTTCTCTTGTTGAATTAAATCATTCAACCTGTTATTTATTTCCTCTTGGTCTTGAAGTGTAGTGTTTATCACATCAAAATCAATATTTGAGATATCGGAAGATTTTACGCAATCATCAATTTTATCCGCATATTGAGAGATTGTTTCGTCCATTTTTTCTTCAATTTCGTCATAAGATTTGTTGATTTCTTCTACACTTTTAGTTGTTGAGTAATATTTTTTATTTTCTCTCAAACAATTTTTGATATCTTGCGGAGCATCTTTATTAGTCTTTATATCTTCTTTAAAATCGTCAATTCTTTCCGACAATTTTCCTATTCTTTTGTCCAAATCATAAAGCGGAAGTTTATCATAATCCTTCTTCAATTCATCAAAATCTTTGACAATTTCTATCGCATCACGACATGGAC
>CAVKDD010000024.1:0-9840 GCA_963654845.1 Acutalibacteraceae bacterium
GTGGGGCTCTCCTCTTTCTATTGTATTAAATCCAAATTATATTGCAAGAAGGTGTAATATATGATACAATTAACGGGTAATTTATTAAAAACAGAGAGGCTAATTTTTATGAAAAAGGTTTTCCCTTGCTTATGTTTATTTTCAATGATTATAATTTCTGCACTTCCTGCGTTTGCTTATCATTGGTCACTTGCAGGACAAGGCAATTATGTAGATGCTGACAGTATTCGTCCTACAAAACAATCAAACTACTATACGGGCGAAGGTAGCGGAAGCGTTTACACCATGTGGACAAAATTTGTTGCGGATGAACAACCGATAGAAAGAATGTTCGGAAAAGATGTTTGGAGTTCTCGTGCTAAGGTTGCGATTGACTGTGCAAACAGAACCGCCACAAGACTTTCTTATTATGCTTATGATGCTGAAGGTTTTGCGGTTGCGGAATATCCGAAGGTCAACGAAAAACTATTGAATATTACGGAAGATATGGAAACTCCGGCTGCCGAAATTTTTAATTTTGTATGCTCGGGTGAATATAAAAAACATGTTCAACACCGCCACAATACTTGGAAATTCGGTGACTAATTCTAAAATTTTTAAAATAAATTTAAAAAGGGTATCTCAAAATCGAGGTACCTTTTTTATTGCAAATATTTTTCGTGTAAATCTGTTCCGCCTGTTTTTATTAGTCCGTATTTGTCGGCAATTCTTTCCAAATCGTCAGGGTTTGAGAATTTTATGTACTTTCTCCAACGTGGATACGGATAATAGACTTCTAACCCGTCTAATCCGATATCAACAAGGTCTTTAATAAATGTTTCCATATTTAATGCCCAACAGCAAGCAGGGTGAGCAAGTACCGCAATCCCACCGGCATGGTGGATTTGTTCGATAAGTTTTTTGATGTCCCGTTTGGCAAAAAATCTGAGAATATCCATTTCCGTTCCACGTTTATCTTTAGCGTAAAACTCTTGCATACCTTCAGCGTTTACGTCAATTCCGTAAGCCAAAAGGTGCAAGAAAATGTATTTATACCAAACATCAAATTCCACCCCCGTTAAAACGTTTTCACTCGGGTAATCAAGATGACCTTGAACCGTGTTGTGGTCAGTGATTGCAATAATTTTGTAATCTTTATCTTTTGCCTGTTGCACAACTTCAGAAAAGGTCGCAACCCCGTCAGAATACGTTGTGTGAATATGTAAATTCGCTCTTTTTTGTTCAAAATCTTCTTTTGTTAAATTTTTAATAATTTCTAAATTCTTAATCATATTATAATCTTCGTGTTTTTGTATTAAAATTATATAACAAAAAGGAGCGAAAATGTCCAAAGAGAAAGTTAATAATAGTATATTTTATGTTTTGTTTGAAGGTTTGAAAATCTATTTTTCAAATATAGATAAATTCTTGTTATATATGTTATTTCCCGTTTTTGGACAGGTAATCGGACTTGTTTTGTCGTTGGTAATTCCTTTTGCACTAATGCAAACAATTACCGACAAGGTCGAAAATCCGCTTATGGCACTTGCTTATTTGATTTTGCTTGCCGTCCCGGGACTGTTGATTTTTACAAAAGCCTTTTGGAATTATTTAGTGGCTTATGTTGCATTAAATTCAATGACGGAAGGTGCTTTAACCTCAGGAAAGGTCTATGATTTTCAATCGCATAACGAAGTTGCAACTCGCAGGTCGTTTGCATTTATCTTGTTATTACTGGTGGTCGGAGTGTTGTCCTCTGTCGGAAGTACAATATTTTTCATGATTCCCGGGTTTGTTGTTTGGATTTATTTAATTTTGGTGTTCCAAGTTTTTACGTTTGAACCTGATTTGAATATCTCAGAAATCTTTAAAAGAAGTTTCAATTTAGTTAAGGGAAATTGGTTCAGAACCTTTTTGATTTTTGCGTTTCTGTCGTTTTTCTCAATTTATATTATTTCGCAAGGTTTTGCGGTAATTTTTGACTTTTTGAATTTAACAAGTTTGATTTGTAATAAATTGGACGAATATACAAGTTTGCTTCCGTTGGAATTTGTCAATGATTTTTTGAATTATTTTAATTTGCAAAAAATAACGCCATCAATGATTTCGCATGTGATATTGTCTTGCGTTTTAACCTTTTTGGTAATGGGTTTGACCTTGCCGATTCGCAGTATTTGTTGGACGTTATGGTATGTTAATTTGAGCCAAATGAAATTGTCCGCAGGCTCAAAAGATAAACCAAAAATTTCAAAAACTTCAAGAAGAAAACCTGTTGATAGAGAAGAATAATTTATGTTTATATGTAAAAACTGTAAATCCATAGATAAATTTGAATTGATGTTTTCGCCCGATTATAACGGAACCAGACATTTTTCTCAAACGTATAACTCAAAAGATGAGTTGGAAATTTCCGTTGACGGGTATGTTTTTGTTCCTGATTTACAATTTATGAATGAACATGCTGTTTGCAGATATTGCGGACAGATTTATATGTGGGATTACGATATGCGAAAAAATGAAGATATATAAGAATTGGAGGCTTAATATGAGATTGGAAAATCGTGAAAATGACCAAACAAGAGAAATTAAATTTACCAAAAATTACACAAAACACGCACTCGGTTCGGTTTTGGTGGAATTTGGCGATACAAAAGTAATTACGACAGCATCGGTTGATGTCGGAAAACCGAAATGGATGTCAAAAGAAGACCCTCGAGGTTGGTTAACTGCCGAATATTCTCTTTTGCCTTCTTCAACCTCGACAAGATGTCAACGTGAAAGAACAAAAATTTCGGGCAGAACTCAGGAAATTCAACGATTAATCGGAAGAAGCCTTAGAGCGTGTGTGGATTTAACAAAAATGCCTGATTTAACCATTACGATTGATGCTGATGTTATTCAGGCAGACGGTGGAACAAGAACCGCAAGTATTTGCGGCGGTTTCGTAGCCTTGACGGAAGCTGTCGAAAAATTACTGGCTGACGGAACTTTGAAAGACTCCCCGATTATTGAACCTATTGCTGCGATTTCAGCGGGAATTGTTGACGGTGAAGTTCGCTTGGATTTGAATTACGAAGAAGATTCTCATGCTCAAGTCGATTCAAATGTTGTATTGACCAAAAGCGGTAAGATTATTGAATTTCAAACCACTGCAGAAGGTGAACCTTACGAGTTTGAAAAAATGATTGAAATTTTCAATCTTGCGAAAAAAGGCATTTCGGAAATTATTGAAAAATATTAAATTTTAGGATATTATCAAAGTATGTTAAAGGGTATTTTATCTTTAATTTTGTTTGCGGTTATTGTTGTTGGAAATTGTTCGGCGTTCTCTCAAACGACTTCCGTTTCAACCGGAGTTTCAAAAGACGTTAACCAATCCCAAGACGTTGACCCGACCGCAATGTCAACAAAAGTTAAGGCTTTTTTCAATAAAAATGAACAAAAACAAAAAGTCATGCGTTCTAAAGATGTAGTCAAATACAAAAAGAAAATTCGTGAACAGGAAATGCTCCGAATACAAAAGGAACGAGAGATAAAATATCTTGAACGTAGATTAAATGAAAAACAAAAAACATTAGACAGGTTAGAAAGAACGAAAGGAGAATGATGATGAAAAAATTATTAGTATCTTTATTAGCCGTAGCAGTAGTAGGTTTTGGTGTTGCTGCTCAAGCAGGAACTTTGTCTAACGCATTAAATAATGCTGCAAATAACGTAAGCAAAAAAGAAGCAGCCGTTTCAAAGGCTAAATCAGATGCTCAAGCTAAACAAGCCAAAGCTAAGGCTGACGCAAAGGCAAAACAAGACAAGGCAAAAGCAGATGCAAAAGCTAAACAGGATAAAGTAAAATCAGATATTCAAAAAGCAAAATCTGACGCACAAGCTAAACAAGCAAAAGCTAAAGCAGATGCTCAAGCAAAACAAAAAGCAAATCAACAAACTTTGCAAAAGAAAAAAGATGCACTTAATACTTTGTTCGGTACTAAGTAGTCTTTTGTAAATATTACAAAAAAGTGGCGGAATTTTATTTATAAAATTCCGCCTTCTGATTGCTTAAAATTTTTATCTATGATAAACTAAAGGAAGTCAGACAGGGGATTTAGATGTTAATTGATAGTGACATAAAATCAAAAAAAGGTTCAAAAATTATATTTGATACGCTCAAAAATTTGGGCGTTGACACTATCTTTGGCTACCCCGGCGGAATAGTTTTGGATTTATACAATGAAATTTTTGAAAATTCCGGTATAAAGCATATTTTGACTCGTCATGAACAGGCGGCCGTTCATGCTGCGGAAGGTTATGCAAAAGAGACGGGCAAATGCGGTGTTGTGTTGGTGACCTCAGGTCCCGGGGCTACAAATACCGTGTCAGGCATTGTTAATGCTTATCTTGACGGGTGTCCGATTGTTGTTATCACGGGGCAAGTTTACTCGAATTTGTTGGGTAAAAATGCTTTCCAAGAGGCAAATATTTGTGATATTGTAAAATCTTGTACAAAAAAAGTTTATCAGTTGAAATCGGCAACAGAAATTCAATCGACCTTCCGAGAGGCGTTCAGCGTAGCAAATTCGGGCAAAAAAGGTCCTGTTGTTATTGATATCCCAAAAGATGTTTTTGAGCAAAAAACAGAAGTTGAAACGGCTCAAAATCAGATTTTATCTGCTGAATTAACTCCTCAAGCCTTGCCAAATATTGACAGGTTTATATCTCGATTAAATTTGGCAACAAAACCTGTAATTATAGCGGGCGGGGGCGTTAATCAGGCAAAAGCGGAACAAGAATTGCGTAAATTTGCACAACGTTTTTCGCTTCCTGTCGTTAATACTATGATGGGGCTTGGGTCTTACCCGCAAGATTGTGAAAATTACTTTGGTATGGTCGGAATTTTTGGCGATAATTCCGCAAATGAAATCGTTAAATCGTCTGATTTGGTAATTTCTTTGGGTGCAAGATTTAACGATAGAATTTTATGCAAGTTTAAAGATATTGATTTGGCATCAAAATTTGTACAAATTGATATAAATGAGGCTGAAATTTCAAATTTTGTCAAGGCTTCCGATTATTTTGTTGCGGATGTTAAAGACTTTTTGAAGGCTTTGCTAAATTCTTCTGATAAAATTAAGTCAAATTTTTCTGAGTGGAGCAAATCGGCTCAAAGTCTTAAAGAAAAAAATGTCAAAAGAGCTTGCAAAACTAATTTGTTGCATTCATTTGAAGTTTTGCGAAAAATTGAAGAATTTACAAAAGACAAAAACGTAACTTTTACGTCAGAAGTCGGTCAACATCAGTTGTGGGCGGTGCAAAATTTGAAGTTTAACGAAGATAGAAAAATCTTTGTATCAGGCGGTGCGGGAACAATGGGTTTTGGTCTGCCTGCCGCAATAGGGGCTGCTGTTGCAAGTCCTAATAAGGAGATTGTGTGTATTGCTGGTGACGGTTCTTTCCAAATGAATTTGCCTGAACTTGCCACTTGCAAAGATTATGATTTAAATGTTAAAATAATGATACTTGATAACGGATATCTCGGAATGGTTCGTCAGTTACAAGAAAAGAATTTTGACGGCAAATATTCCGAAACAAAGATTTCTAACCCTGATTTTGTAACTCTTGCAAAAAGTTATAATATCCCCGCAACAAGGGTTACCAATGTAGCCGAAATAGAAACGGCACTGGCAAAAGCGTTTAATACAAAAGGTTCTTACCTGATTGATTTTGCGGTAGAACCTATGGAAACATTATAGAAAATAAATAATAATAATTTCCCTGATTAGATTATTACCCACCAAGAGGCTTGAACAATAATGAATGAAGCAATAATTAAAGAGATTAAGACAATTTACTCCGGCAGAGTTACTCCGGAAAATTCCCCTGTGGTTACCCCTGAGGTTAAGAAGGACAACAAAACAAAAAAGGTTTATAAATCAAAAACCTTCTTTAACGGCGTTATGGAAAAATTAGATATATTGGTTAACAATAAATCTAATTAGAACATTTGCCGCAACCGCCACAACTGCCACCGCATGAAGAACCGTTTGTATGGCACCCGCTTTTAAATAAATCACCAAAATCAAACACTCTGTCTGAAATTACTGCATCAATCACTACGGGATAAAGTTTTTTGCTAACCGCTTTTAATTCGCTGACTAAATCGCAATAATTTGTTGTTAATCCTATAAGTACGGGATATTGTGCTAAAATTTTCTCTTTTCCGTTTTGAATTTCTGATATTGTCACCCCTGTCACTTTGACGGTTTTGTAGGCTTCTTCAATCGCCTTTTGACAAGCAAATGCTGGCAATAATGACGGGTGAAGTTTCAAAATTTTTGCTTTTGCTGTTGTTTGCAGTTCAACTTTTTCAAAGGTTGTATAAATTATCAAATCCTCTTCGCTATAATTGCTAAAATCAACGTTAGCGGTTTCTGAGTATTCAATATTTTTTTGTTTAAATCCGTTTTTTATTTCTTCTAAAAGTTCCGTATTTTCAGAAGTTACCAATATAATTTTTTGCATGAGTTTTCCTTTTTTTATTTATTATAGCAAATTTTTACCAATAAAAAAACGATTTCCAAAAATTTGGAAACCGTTTTTTATTTATCTATTTCAACCTGTTATTAGTGGCAAAGTGCAAGAAGTACACCGGCAGCAACTGCTGAACCGATAACCCCTGCTACGTTAGGTCCCATAGCGTGCATCAATAAGAAGTTTTGAGGGTTGTCCTCTAAACCTACTTTGTTTGCTACACGAGCAGCCATTGGAACTGCTGAAACGCCAGCTGCACCGATAAGCGGGTTGATTTTTGTTTTTGAAAATACGTTCATAAGTTTAGCCATCAATACACCTGCAGCTGTTGCAACTGAGAAGGCGATGATACCTAATAACAAGATTTTCAAAGTTTCTAAAGTCAAGAAGTGGTCGTATTGTAATTTTAAACCAACTGCCAAACCTAAGAAAATAGTGATAATGTTGATTAATGCGTTTTGCATTGTATCAGATAATCTTTCAACAACACCACATTCTTTACATAAGTTACCAAATGTCAACATACCAACCAACGGGCAAGCATCAGGTAAGAAAATTGCACAAAGTACAAGAACTACAAGAGGAAATACGATTTTTTCTCTTTTTGAAACTTCTCTTAACTGTGTCATTTGGATTTGTCTTTCTTCTTTAGTTGTCAACAACTTCATAATAGGAGGTTGAATCAATGGAACTAAAGCCATGTAAGAATATGCGGCAACCGCAATAGCACCCAACAAATCAGGAGCCAATCTTGAGGTTACGAAGATTGAAGTAGGACCGTCAGCACCACCGATAATACCGATAGAACCTGCTTCAGGAAGTGTAAATCCTAAGAACAACGCTAAGAATAAGGCACCGAAGATACCGAATTGAGCAGCACCGCCCAATAACGCTGTTTTAGGGTTTGCAATCAACGGACCGAAGTCTGTCATTGCACCAACACCCATGAAGATAATCAACGGGAAAATACCGATAGCAGGGTCAATACCTACTTTATAAACGAATTGTTGAAATCCGTGATCGCAAGGGAAGTTTGCAATCAAACCACCGAAGGCGATAGGTACAAGCAATAACGGCTCAAATTGTTTTTTGATACCTAACCAAAGTAGGAATAAACAAATAAATACCATTATTATTTGTCCGTACATGTGCAAGAATTGTTCTACACAATTTGAAATTGACGGATCAGCAGGAAGAACGAAGTTCACGATACCTGTTGAGTGCCAAAGGTTTGCTAAACCGTTTTGAATACTAATAGTCATCTCTAACTTCCTTTCCTAACTATCCAATAACTACCAATGTTTGACCTGTAACGATTTTGTCGCCTTGAGCAACTTCAATCGCATTAACTGTGCCTGCTTTTGGTGATTTGATTTCAGTTTCCATTTTCATTGCTTCAACAACTAACAATACATCGCCTTCAGCAACTTCATCGCCTTCTTCAACTTCAATTCTCAAAATGTTACCAGGTAAAGCTGCTTTTACTTCTTCGCCTTCAGCAGAACCTGAAGAAGCTTTGTGTTCAATACCTGCTTTTACGTTGATATCATAGGCTTTGCCGTTAACTGTTGCAGTATCGCCATCAAGTTTAACAGCGTAATTTTTACCGTTAACTTTAACTGTGTATTCTCCGTTTGAAGAGGCTTGAGCAGCAGGTGCAGCTTCTTTATTTGCAGTTTTGTTAACTGAAACTTTACCTTTACCTAACAAGAATTCAATACCTTTATCTACGTTGCCGTCTTTACATGCTGCTGAAATAAAGATGTTTTCATCTGTTGTAGGAAGTCCTGCTTCTTCAAGTCTTTTCTTAGCGGCTTCAATACCCTTTTCAGGATCTTTTTCGTTAATATCAACAACTTTTTCAGTTGTAGGTTGCATACCGATTTTTTCTTCAGCCCATTTAACCAATTCAGGATCAGGTTCGCAAGGAGTTTTACCGAAGTAACCCAAAAGCATTTTTGCATAACCAGGGTTTGCTTTTTCCCAAGGATGTTCTGTAATTGCGTTCAAGAAAGATTGTTGAGCATAGAATTGTGAAACAGGAGTTACAGAGGTTGCAAAACCGCCTCTTTCAACAACTTCTTTCATATTAGCAATAAGTTTAGGGAATTTGTCTAACATACCCATATCTTTTAATTGGTTAACTGTTGTTGCTGTAGCACCACCAGGTAGCGGAGCTTGAATTAGAATAGGGTTAACTGCCAATGAAATCGGTGAAATCGGATAATCTTTCATACATTCTTTGAAGATTTCTTCAGTTTCCATGATTTTCTTAATATCGATACCCAAATCATAGTCAGTACCTTTCAAAGCGTGCCACATAGAAATAATATCAGGTTGACCTGTTCCGCCTGATACAGGTTTCATAGCCAAGTCGATACCGTCAGCACCACCTTCTAAAGCTGCTAAGTATGCTGCCAAGCCTGTACCTGCTGTTTCGTGAGAGTGGAATCTGATGTGTGCATCTTGACCCAACAATTCACGAGCCATTTTAACTGTTGCGTAAACTTTTCTAGGGTTAGAAGTACCAGAAGCATCTTTGAAAGCCAATGAATCAAACGGCAAGCCTGAATCCAAGATGTTTCTCAAAACTTTTTCATAGAAAGCAACATCGTGAGCCCCTTCACAACCGTAAGGAAGTTCCATCATAGTGATTGTAACTTCGTGTTGCATTCCGTATTTTTTAATAGAGTTTGCTGAATCAATCAAGTTGTTAACATCGTTCAAAGCATCGAAGTTTCTAACTACGTTAACACCGTGTTTAGCAAACATTTTTGCGTGCAAGTCAATAATGTCACGAGGTTGAGAGTTCAAACCTACAACGTTAACACCACGAGCAAGTGATTGAAGTTTAACATCAGGTCCAACTGCTGCTCTGATTTTGTCCATTGTTTCAAAACCGTTTTCATTACAGAAGAAAATCGGAGCTTGAAATCTTGCACCACCTGCGGTTTCAAAGTGTTTCAAACCTGCACCGACAGCGGATTGCAAAGCAGGAATAAAGTCATCAACAAGAACCTTTGCCCCGTAAATTGATTGGAAACCATCACGGAATGATGTGTCCATAACCTTAATTAATTTTGTCATTTTTTATACCCTTTCTTACTTTTTATAAACCTTATTTTTTGAACATTGCGGCAATAATTGCTGCTGCGATTTCAGAATCATCACCCTTTGCTGATTTTTTCTTAGCACCGCCCGCTACTTGCGGTACAGGTTCAGGCCAGATAGTATTTAATTTTGCGACTGCTTTTGACATGCAATTCATTGCGAAAATCAAAATGCACAAAAAGCAAAATACTGTGCCCATGCCGATTAACATTACGGCAAGCCCTTCAT